>NZ_JBHWHH010000062.1:0-37803 GCF_042732555.1 Nocardia sp. NPDC059764 | reverse complement strand
CTGACCCCCGTGGGAACTACCGAATACGGACCAGGTGACGTCGTCTATTTCCCGACCGGGCCATTCTCCGGAATCTGCGCCGTAGTCCGCACCGTCGACCTGCGCCGCGAAGAACTCCGCATCGACTTCGCCGAAGGCCTCACCCACCGCGAAGGCGGTGTCCTCCACGAACGCCGCCACACCTTCACCGTCCGCTTCGACGAAGTGGAACTCGTCTAACCGCCTCTGAGCGACACGGTTCCCATGCCCGCGGCCCAAACTCCCCCGCCCGGATTCCATTCGGTGACACCCCGCGTGGTGGTCTTCCAGATCGCGAGCCGACGCGGAACCATCGCGTGACGAGCATGCCGGACGTCCCATCCGCAGGGTTGCTGTTCCCGGAGATCGAGACTCTGCGGTGAGGAAGCTGGGATGGTGGGTGATGGTGGTGGCACCTGTCACAGTGCCATCCAGGAGGTCTGACCGTCGTGCGATTCCACTTCGCTGAGGCTGCGGGCGACCCCGCCCATTGGCTCCCGCTGGCGCGATCGCTCGAGGAGGTCGGATTCACCGGCATCTGTTTGGCGGACAGCCTTGCCTATCCGACGGAGTCCGACGCGCGGTATCCGTATACGGAGGATGGGACGCGGGAGTTTCTGCGGGGGAAGCCGTTTATCGAGCCGTTGGTGTTGGCCGCTGCGGTTACCGCCGTCACCAGCAGGCTGGAGGTGACTCCATTCGTATTGAAGTTGCCGGTGCGGCCGCCTGTTCTGGTTGCCAAGCAGGCGGCGTCGGTCGCGGCTTTGAGTGGGGGCCGGTTGTCGTTGGGCGTGGGGATCAGTCCATGGCCGCAGGACTTCACGATGATGGGTGTGGAGTTCGAGAAGCGGGGCAAGCGGCTCGACGAATGCATCGATATCGTTCGCGGGCTGTGCGGAGGCGGGGTGTTCCAGTTCCACGGGGAGTTCTACGACATTCCCGAGATCCAGATGAATCCGGTTCCCGCGCAGCCATTGCCGATTCTGATCGGTGGGCACAGCGAGGCGGCATTGCGGCGGTCGGTGGTGCGGGGCGACGGGTGGATGAGCGCGGGTGGGAGCAGCGAAGAGCTGAACAGGATACTCGGGCGACTGGGTGAATTGCGGCGAGAATTGGCTCCGGAGAAGGAGTTCCGGACCTTTGCCGCGTCTCGGGAGGCGTTCACGGTCGGCGGGGTGCGGCGCCTGGCGGATTCGGGGGTCACCGATGTGGTGGTGGGGTTCCGCGGGGTTCACGAGAGCGGCCCCGACGAGCGCACTCTCGATCAGCGGATCGAACAGATCGAAAAGTACGCGGCCACGGTCATCACGGCGCTCTGAAATCCGAGGAGAAGATCATGGACACGATCGAATCGATTCGTCGACTGAAGTACCGCTACCTTCGGGCACTGGACCTGAAGAACTGGGACGAGTTCGCCGACACCCTCACACCCGATGTCACCGCCGAATACGGTCACCGCCTCTCATTCCCGGACCGTGACGCCCTGGTCGGCCACATGCGCAATAGCCTGACCGCCGCGATCATCACCGTCCACAACTGCCACCACCCCGAAATCGACATCGACGGTGACACCGCCACGGGCACCTGGTATCTCACCGACCAGGTCATCTTCACCGAACAGCGCCAAATCCTCTCCGGTGCCGCCTTCTACTCCGACGAATACCGCCGCTGCGACGACGGTGTCTGGCGGATCAGCAAAACCGGCTACACCCGCAGCTACGAGGCCATGGAATCGGTCAGCGACACCTGGCAGCTGCTGGAGAACCGCTGGCGCTGAGCGAGTGCTGTGTGAGCACGCGGTATTCGCCGATGGCATCGGCTACAGGCGTGTCGCCGTCCGGACGAGGTCGGCGACGGCTTTGGATCTGCTGTGCGGCGGCCAGGCGATGACGGTCGTGACGGCCGGCGCGTCCGGCACCGGCACGATGGCGTGATCGTCGCGTAGTTGGGCTCGGAGCGACTCGGGCATGAGCGCGCAGGCCCGTCCGAGCGTGATCAATTGGGTCAACTGGGTGTGGTCGCGAACCTGCGGGCCGGGGCCGTCCGGATAACTCCCATCCCGTCGAGGCCAGCGCGGCAGGGGCAGATCCGTCAGGGTCTTGACCTCGGCCATCGACATATGGGGTCGGTTGGAGAGGGGATGCCCCGCAGGCAGGACCAGGACCTGTTGCTCGATGTAAAGGTCTTCGGTGTCGAATCCGGCTGTCGTGTCGTAGGGCCGCTGGAGCAGGGCGATGTCGACACTCCCGTTGCGTAGCAGGCCTTCCGATTCGCCGGGCCCGCACAGCATTACCTCGACGTCGACCGCGCCGGGGTCGGCTGCGAAAGCGTCCAGCAGCTTCGACAACAGTTCTCTGGACGCTCCCGCCTTGGTGGCCAGCACCAGACCGGGCCGGTCGGCAGCGGCACGGCGGGTGCGGCGCTCGGCGGCCTCGACCGCTTCGAGGGCGAGCCTGGCCTCCCGCAGCAGCACCGACCCGGCCTCGGTCAACGTGATCGCGCGCGAAGCGCGGTGCAGCAGAACGACTCCGAGCCGCCGTTCGAGCTGCTGGATCGCCCGCGACAGCGGTGGTTGCGCCATCGCGAGCCGTTGCGCCGCCCGCCCGAAATGCAACTCCTCGGCGACGGCGACGAAGTATCGCAACTCCCGGGTCTCCACCACGTCATCGTATCGGGCGCTGAACAGGACGAATACCCGTGCGGTATCGTCGCCCACCCAATCGGTCTTGGACGCCTCACCCGAGTCGGCAGCACGATCGGCGGTGTGAGTGAACGAACGATTGCGCTGGTGACCGGCGCGAACAAAGGAATCGGATTCGAGATCGCCGCGGGCCTGGGCGCCCTGGGCTGGCGAATCGGTGTGGGCGCGCGGGACCGGCAACGCCGCGAGACCGCGGTGGAGAAGCTGCGCGCGGCCGGGACCGACGCGTTCGCCGTACCACTCGACGTGACCGACGACGCGAGTGTTGCGGCCGCGGCCGAGTTGATCGCCGAGCAAGCCGGAGGGCTCGATGTCCTGGTCAACAATGCCGCGATCACCGGCGGTATGCCGCAGACACCGACCACGGTCGATCCCGCGACCGTGCGAATCGTGGTGGAAACCAACGTGATCGGGGTCATCCGGGTGACCAACGCGATGCTGCCGATGCTGCGAGCCTCGGCTTCGCCGCGAATTGTGAACATGTCCAGCAGTGTCGGTTCGCTGAGCCTGCAAACCACACCCAGCATCGATATGGGCCCGGTTCCCGCCGCGTACTTGGCGTCGAAGACCTTCCTCAACGCTGTCACCATCCAATACGCCAAGGAACTGAGTGGCACCGGCATCCTGATCAACTGCGGCTGCCCCGGTTTCACCGCCACCGACCTCAACGGTTTCAGCGGCGTCCGCACCCCACAACAGGGCGCGGCCGTCGCGATTCAACTCGCCACCCTGCCCGACGACGGCCCGACGGGCGAATTCATCGACGACGCGGGAGCCGTGCCCTGGTGACAGCCACGTGGCCGTGCTGTGCCTCGCCGATCGTGAACCGCGGGGCACAGCAGGGCGGCGGGTTCGAAACCGCAGGGTCAGTGGAGGATCGGGAAGTTGGAGCGGAACATGCCGTGTGGGTCGCGGGTGTGCTTGAGCTTTCGGAGCCGGTCCAAGGTGCCAGCGTCGAAAACCTCTGTGGCGCTGTCGCCGGCGGACAGAACGGTGAACGGTTTGCGGCCGCTGACTCGTGCGCCCAGTTCGGCGATGATGCGCTTCTGAGTGGCCTGTACCGCGGCGACGGTGTCCGGGGCTGAGCCGATCGCCTGCAGAGACAAGGTGTAGGGCTCCGCGAACGATGGGACCGCGCCGTCGGTGGGCTCGGCGAGCGCACCTCCCAGCTGCCGGAGCTGGATGCCCATCAGCGGGTCGATCGGTGTGTGAAGCAGGATCTCGGCGGCGGTCTCGTCGAGGGTGGTCAGCACCTCGGTGCGGATCAGCCCGGGGCCGGGGGCGGTGGGTTCGTTGACGATGGCGCCCAGCTCGGCCGGGGACAGTTCCCGGCGCGTGTCCGCGAGGGCGCCGTCGATCGCGTCCAGCTGTCGCAGCAGTTCCCGTGCGTGCGCCGGTTCGCCCAGATAGGTGGTGGCGATCGCGATGACTGGCGGAGCTTGCGGCAGTTCCAGCCGGTTGAGCCAGACCGTCAGCTCGGGCGGGGCGTTGTCGGTGATCTCGCGGAAGGCGGCGCGGACGGCATCGGTCCGCGCGGCCGGCCAGGCGATCAGACCGCCGAACAGGGCGGGTGCCGGGAACAGATCGAACTCCATGGCCGTCACCAGCGCGAAATCGCCTCCGCCGCCGCGCAATCCCCAGAACAGCTCCGGATCGGATTCCGCGGTGACCCGGGCCGGACGGCCTTCGGGGTCGACGATGTCGAAAGCCCGGACGCTGTCGGCCGCCCACCCGTGTTTGCGGCCGAACCACGACAATCCGCCGCCGAGAGTGTAGCCGACCACGCTGACCACCGGGGAGCTTCCGGCGAGCCCGGTCAAGCCGTGTGGCGCGGCCGCCGACTGCACCTGGCCCCAGTTGGTTCCCGCGCCGACACGGGCACGCCGCCGCACCGGATCCACCTCGACCTGATCGAGCCGGCCGGTGCGAATCAGGATGCTGTCCGCGGTATTACCGGAGGCGCCGTGGCCGTTGGGCTGCGCGGTCACCGAGAGGCCCGCGCTGCGGGCGTACCCGACCACGGCGGCCATATCGTCGGCGTCCTCGACCTCCACGACCGCCGCGACCGGCTGGTCGATGTTCAGATTCCACGGCGTACGTGCGTTGTCGAACTCCGCGTCGCCCGGCAGCAGTACTCGTCCGCGCACAGCAGATCGCAATGTGTTGTGTGACATGAGGATTCCTTTGTTGCGAAATGTTCAGAGGGCAGAGCCCGAGCCACCGGCCGTAGCCCGACCGAAGGCGGGGCACTGCATGGTCGGGTCGGTTGCCGGGGAGATCGGTGTGGGCATCGGGAAGGCCGCCTCGATATGGGCGGCGGCCCTGAGCGCGCGACGCTCGGCGAACGGGGCGGTGATCACCTGGACCCCGATGGGAAGACCTTCGACCGAGACGCCCGCCGGGACCGTCACCGCGGGCAGGGACAGGTAGTTCGCGGCGATCGTGAGGCGGTGCGCCGCATACATGGTCGCGACCTGTGCGGTGCCGCCGAGGTCGTAGTCGACCGGCCATGGCAGTTCGGTCGAGACCGGGCCGAGCACGATCGGGTGCTCCGCGAGGAACCGGGACCAGGCCGCGCGGCGGGTGAGACGCTCACCCAACGCGGTCATATAGCCTGCCAGGTCCAGCGGCGGGAACAGGTTGATCGCCGCGTCCACGAAGGTGTTGAGTCCGGCGCTGCCGAAGCGTCGCATGGCCTCACGACGCTGCACCACCACTTCGGTGGACACCAGTCGGCCGTAGTCGGCCGCCACGTCCCCCAGGTGCGGCGGATCCAGTTCGGCCACCGGATATCCCGCTTGTTCGAGGGCATCGGCGCAGCGGAGCACCGCGGACCGCACCTGCGGATCGATATCGTCGCCGAGGGTGATCGCGACCGCGGGCGGGGTGGTGTCCGTCGCGTCCGGCACCGGAATCCATCCCGGATCGCGCACGTCGGCGCTGTCTCTCAGCACCTCGAACACCGTCGTCAGATCACGCACGGTACGCGCCAAGGGGCCGGGCGAGGCGAACAGTTGGTTCGTCGGCGCGGGTGCGGACCCGGGCAGGCTGGATGCCACCGCCACCCGGCCGGGGGTGGTGCGCAGGGAGGCGACCCCGCAGAACGCGGCGGGCACCCGCAGCGAACCGCCGAAGTCGGTGCCCAGGCCCAGGGGCGTCATGCCCGTCGCCACCGCGGCCGCGTCGCCACCGCTGGAACCGCCCGGGCTGCGTGTCGGGTACCACGGATTCACCGTCGGGCCCGCCGCGTCGTTGTCGGTGTGCCAGCGAGTGGCGAAGTCCGGCATGTTGGTTCGCCCGATGACTATCGCCCCGGCTCGCCGCAGCGCGGCCACCGCGGGTGCGTCCGCGGTCGCGACGGACTGTGCGACGCCCGCCACGCCCCAGGTGGTCGGGCTGCCCGCGACATCGAGGTTGTTCTTCACCGTGACCGGGACCCCGTGCAGTGGCCCGACCGGGGCCCTGCGGTCGGCCACGGCGGCTTCCGTGCGCGCGGTGTCGGCGAATATCGTAGCGAGCGCGCCGATTTCGGAATCGACCACCGCGATGCGGTCGAGGTGCGCCTCGACGACCTGGGACGCGGTGACCGCGCCCGCAGCGATCAGCGCCGCGAGCGAGACCGCATCGTGCGTCCAGAGGGCGTCGTGACTGGTGCTCACGGTGCCTCCTGCTCAGCGAATACCGCTGCGGTGCGCACGGTTCGGCTGGCTTCGACGGCTTTGCCGAGAGCGATGAAGAAGACGATCAGCCCGGCGGTCAGCAAAATGTGGCCCAGACCGGCGACCAGCGCGATGGCTTCGTTGCTGTTCTTGCCGAGCACGGTGAGGGTTCCGTGCAGCGTCATGACCGCGATCGTGATGGCCAGGCCGGTGTTGTACAGCCAGAAAAACCAGGCGAACAGGCTCTTCCAGGCGCTGAGCGTGAACTGCTTCTCCACGGCCAGCACGATGAGGAAGAACAGCATCCCCAGCGCCAGCACATGGGTGTGCACGACACCGAGCTGCGTCTGCCCGGTGAAATGTTCGATCTTGGTGATCTCGCGGTAGTACAGCCCCGAGAACACGCCGATGATCATGTAGATGTGGGCGGTGGTGACCAGCGTCTTCATCGGGCGCTCACCGGTTCTCACGTCGCAGCACCAGCACGCCGCTGGTGGCCACCATCGCGGCGGTGAGACCGTGCACCGACAGGGCGGTCGCGGTCGAGCCGCGGCGATGGTGGCCACCTGGTCGGCGGGAACCACGCACGGAACCAATGGATTCCGTGTTCGAGGGGACGGGCATGTGCACTCCTGGATCGGTGGGATTCGCGTCCCGAGCATCCAGTGCGGCCCGTACCGTCCGCTGACAGTCGTTGTCAGCGAACGGTACGCAGCAGTTCGAGCACCGCCTCGTCCGGAAGTCGTGCGCCCGCGAGGAACTCCGCGCCCAGGCGCGCCGCGCCGAGCGCCGCCTCCGCTTGGTCGAGCGCGCGCCGCCGGAACGGGCCGATGCGGATCACTCCGGCCCGCCGGTTGATCCGGTCGGTGGCGCCGAGAATCCGCGCCGCGCTGCCCGGAGCGTCCTTCGCCAGCGCGACCAGGGCATAACCGATTCCGATCTCGGCCAGCAGCGCCGCCGAGGATTGGGCGGCCAGATCGCGGGGCACCGCCAGCTCCCGCAGCGCGTCGTCCGGCCGACCGGCCGCGACCAGGGCCGCCGCGTGGGCGGTGGTCACGAAGACCAGGTTCACGAAGCGGACGGTGTCGTGGCGGCCCGCGGGCGGCGGGCCGATGGGGAGCGGATACTCGGCCATGCGTCGGTACAGCTCGATCGCGCCGTCGTCGTCGCCGCGCAGATGCGCCAGGTGCGCCTGCATCGCGGTCAGGAAGCGCCCGGGCGCGGGAATGATGTGCGGCGTGATCACGGCTTCGGCCCGATCGATGTAGGCCGCCGCGGCATCCGCGTCGCCGCCGACCAGGTACATGTCGGCGGTGAACAGCAGCACGCCCATGCGCTCGCCGGCGCCCAGATCGGGGCTCAGTAGTTCCAGCGCGCTCGCGATCAGGGGGCGAGCGCTGTCCAGGCCGAGCATCCGGGTCCGGTAGCTGGCCAGGGAGATCAGGGCGCGGCTGTGGGACCGGGCGTCGCCGTGCGCGCTCAGGCAGGCCACGGCCGCCTCCAGTGCCGGTAGCGCGCGGGCCGGATGGTCGCCGCCGAGTTCATCGAAACCCTTGGCGATCAGCGCATTTCCGCGCAACCACGGATCGTCGGAGGTGGTGCACGCGGTCAGCAGGCGGTCATCCTCGCCGAGCAGGTCACGCAGCGCCAGGATCAAGACGAACATCGGGTGCGGGGGCCGGTCCTCGGTGAGGGCCGCGCGGGTCAGTCGCTCGAATTCCCCGGTGTTCTCCCGGATTTGACCCCACCAGATGTTGGTGAAGTATGCCGGCACGTCCTCTGCGTACCGGCAGGCCAGGTAGGCCCCGGTGCAGCCCGGCGGTGGTGTGTCGCCGAGCAGGGCGAGGACCTCGCGGCGGCGTTCGGAGATGTCCGCGTGCAATCCGCGCAGCAGCCAGTACCAGACGAGATTCGCGAACAGGCGAACCGCACGCTCGCCGTCGCCGACCTCCAGGGCCCAGCGCAGAGCGGCCTCACCATTGCCGTGTTCGGCGATCAGGCGCGCGAGCCAATCCGGTTGCGCGGTCGTGCGCAATCCATGCGCGGCGGCGTCCGTGAATTCCAGGAAGTAGTCGGCATGGATGCGGGCGACCGCGTCCGCCTCGCCGCCCGCGGTCAGTTCGGCGGTCGCATAGGCTCGGATGGTCTCGGCCATTCGATAGCGCTGCCCATCGAAGTCCACCAGCGACTTCGCCACCAGCGAGGAGACCGTGTCGATGGCGTCGGGACCACACACGCCGATGACGGCGTCCAAGGTCGCACCACCCGCGAAGAGGGAGAAGCGCCGCGCCGCGGTGGCCTCCGCATCGGTGAGCAGCTCCCAGCTCCAGGCGACCGCCGCGTGCAGGGTGCGATGGCGCGCGACCGCGTGACGAGTGCTGTTGGTGAGCAGCCGGAATCGATCGGTGAGCCGTGCCTCGAGCTCCGGTAGCGGCAGGCTCCGAAGGCGAGCGGCGGCCAGTTCGATGGCCAGCGGCATGCCATCGAGTTCGCGCACGATGGCCCGGATACCGGCCGAATTGCCTTCGGACAAAACGAAATCCGGAAGCGCCGCCGTGGCGCGGTCGATGAACAAGCGGACCGCAGGTGATGCGACGGCAGCGGGGAAATCGGCATCGGCTTCAGGCAGATCCAAGGTCCGGACCGGATACAGCCGCTCGCCGTCCACGCCGATCGGTTCCCGGCTCGTGGCGAGGACCCGCAGCAGGGGGAGCCGCTGCAGGAGATCGTCGATCAGACGGGCGGCTGCCTCCACGACATGCTCACAGTTGTCGAGTACCAGCAGCATTCGACTGCCGGACAGCGTCCGTTCCAGTACGTCGGCCCACTCCGTGGACAGCTCGTCGGGTCGCTCGAATTGGGTGAGGGCATTCGCTATCGCCACCCCGACCGCGGTCACAGCCGACCGGTCGGCTCGTTCGCGCTCGAGTGCGGCCAGTTCGACGAAGGCGTAACCATCCGCCCAATCCACGGCGTGCGCCCCGACCGTCTCGGCCGCGAGTCGGGTCTTCCCCACGCCCCCGGAACCTGACAGCGTCACCAGCCGGTTCTCGCGCAGCGCCAGCCGCACCCCTTCCACATCGTGGCCGCGTCCAACGAAACTGGTGTGCCGCCGGGGCAGCGACGCGGCGATCTTCGATGTACCGCTGGTGCTGGATACTTCCGCGACTCCCGTCGAATTCGAGCCCGATTTCGTCTCGATGGCAGGTTCGGCGACCACGCGATCCCGAGGCGCGGTGGTATGGATCTCAGACAAAGCCGAGCGCAGCACCTCGGCAGGCGCGGTGCCGAGTTCTTCTCGCAGCAAAGACTCAATGCGCTGAAACTGCTGCACCGCCTCAGATGTTCGTCCCGCTGACGCCAATGCCCGCACCAGCCGCGCGGCCAGCGTCTCACGGTAGGGATGCGCCACCACCTCCGCGTGGAGCTCACGCAGCGCCTCACCGCCGCGACCCGAGGCTCGCAAAGCGTCCGCCCACAGTTCGATTGCGTCCAGCCGTTGCTCGGTCAATCGCAGTGCCGCAGCACGCAATACCTCCGACTCCCCCACATCGGTCAACGGTTCCCCGCGCCACAACGCCAACGCGGCATCAAAGCGCGCGACTGCCGCTTCGGCCTCCCCAGCCGCAAGCAACGCCCGCCCCGCCGCCACCTCACGAGTGAACCGATGCGCATCGACATCCTCGGGCGCAAGCTCGAGCACATACCCGCCCCCATCACTCCGCACCACACCCGGCATCGCCGCCCGCAACCGACTCGCCAAGGTCTGCAAAGCATTCCCCGTCCCCGCAGGCGGATCCTCCCCCCACACCCCATCCACCAGTCGCGCCGCCGGCACCACCCGCCCAGCCTCCAACGCCAGCAACCCCAGCAACGCCCGCACCCGAGGCCCCCCGACCGGCGCCCGCGCCCCGTCTGCAGCCTCCACCATCACCGGACCCAACAGTCCTACCAGCATGAATCACCCATCGCACAATCGATCCTGCGTGGCATCGAGCCTCTCGTCAAACCGCACCAGGTTGAGCACCGCGAACCATCAGCGGCATGAACGGATGCTCGGCACTTTCAGGTGGTCGCGCGGAATCATCGATCGGTGCCGGGCGCAATGGTCAGGCAAAAGGGATGGCCCGAAGGATCGACAAGCACCCGCCAGCGTTCGGGGGCGGGCTGGAAGTCCGGTTTGGTTGCGCCGCAGTCGATGGCTGCCCGCTCTGCGGCATCGAGATCGGTGACGAACAGATCGAGGTGCATTTGCTTGGGCACCACATTGTTCGGCCAGTCCGGTGGCCTGTGGTCGGCCACATGCTCGATCGTCAACGTCACCTTCGAGCCCTGCAGCACGACCAACTCGTCTGATTCGTAGCGCAGGTCGAAATCCAGTAGTGCGCGGTAGAACACCGCGAGTCCACGTGGATCGCGGCTGTCGAGTGCGATCGCACCGAACCTGGCAATTGCAGTCATAGCTCCCCCGAGGCTTCCGGCCCAGCCGCTCGCTAGGACCGCTCCACCTCTATCGGTATCACAGACGAGCACCGGACTGACTGTCACAGAGGAAGGGCCGACTCTTCGCTCTTCGGGTCGGGATAGTGTTCGACTGTGGGCACGGGACTGAACGCCGACGGCTGGCTGGAAGCGACACAGAGGTCATACGACACGGTCGCGACTACCTACGCGGACCTCACCCGTCACCTCTTGGACGAAACACCCGAAGAACGCGCAGCTTTGGCGTCGTTCGCCGAACGAGTACGCGCCCAGGGCGGCGGCCTGGTCGCGGATGTGGGCTGCGGGGCGGGGCGGATCACCGCCCACCTACGACAGCTGGACGTCGACGCATTCGGAATCGACCTCTCACCCGGGATGATCGAAGCGGCCCGCCGTGATCACCCCGGCCTCCGATTCGAAGTCGGCTCCATGACGAACCTCGCCCTCCCGGACGCCTCGATAGCGGGCCTGGTCGCGTGGTACTCACTGATTCACATCCCCGACGACGAGATCGGTTCCGTCTTAGACCAATTCCAGCGAGTGCTTCGCCCAGGCGGACCACTACTACTCGGCTTCCACGTCGGAGACGACTCGCAATTGAAAACCCAGGGCTACGGCGGACACCCCATGCATCTCCATGTCCACCGTCGCCAGCACGGCCAAATGCGCAGGTGGCTCGACGATGCCGGCTTCGCCGTAGAGGCCGACAAAACTCTGACCTCTGCCGAAAGCCCGCTCGGCGGGATCATCCTCGCGCGCCGCAAGATCGGCGACCCCGAAAACTAAACCTCCGCCGGATCTCTCTCAGTCAGGAGCCCCCAGCTAGACGCGCTCGCGGTGTCCCGCATTCGGCCACTTGCGGACGTCCTGCGCCACGCCAAGTTCCAGCTGCAGACGGCCGTGCCGGGCCGGTTTGGTCAGCGGGTATGCGGCAGAAGCGGACGTTCATGCGAGGCTCGAAGTCATACCAACCGCGGAAGCCACGGGACTGCGTTGTGGGCAAAGCTCTGCTTGACTGGTATCAGACCGGCGTGATCGTCCAACGCCATCATCGTGACCCCGACCAGTCCGGCTTCGTCCCCTTTGGATGCCACGGTCGACCCGCACATCGGGCAGAACCCTCGGCATATCTGCGGGAAAGTCTCGAACCAAGTCGGCTCCCCACCTGGCCCGGTCCATTCGAATCCATCTTCCGGGAAGGACACCCAGGACATCACCGGCGCGCCTGAAAGCCGCTGGCAGTGCGCACACGAGCACAAATGCGGGAAGTCGGGGTCGCCGGTCGCGGAAAACCGGACATTGCCGCAGAGACAGCCGCCATTCATCGTCTGTGACACGACGCGAATCCTAGCCAACCACACCGACAATCAGCCCACCGCCGACTGCGGTAGACGCCTCAACTCGGCAGATCAGTGCGTTCGCCGGCAGGCGCTGCGGCCGCCATGAATCGCGCGATCGGCGGCATGGCGGCGTGTTCGCGAAGCTGCATGGCGGCCGGCCTTCGGCGGCGGACTGGGCTGCTGCTCCATTCTCGAGTGGTTTCACGCAGTTTCCTGACTCAGAGGCACCGAAAGTGGAGCAAAAGCCCAGCTCCGTGGCCGGTCCCGCCGACGACTGCCAGCGCTGGCCGGTCCGGTCAGCGCGGAACGCGGCATGTCAGTGAGTGGTCGCCCCGCTGGTAGGTTTGATGGGATTCTGCCGAGGGGGATGATGGCTGGGAAACCTGTCACGGCGCTGTATGACTATCAACTGGCGATGCTTCACCCGATGTGTCGGAGCGCCCCTGCCCAGGCGGCAGAGTTGCTTCGTCGAATCGGCGCGACCCGCATCGATACCGCGATCGCGCAGAAGCGTTGGTTCTACGGCGAGGCGACCAACAACTTCAGGTCGATCGACGAGTACGTAACAGCTTGGGGCGCAGCGACTTCGGGTGGAGTGAATATCATGACGGCCGTGAGATCCGATATGCGCGGTGGGATCTGTCGTTCTGGTCAGGATTGCAGGTCGAGTTCATGGAACTTCACCGTGGACACAACATGGTCAGGCGACTGCTTCGCAGACCCGAGCTACCACCGCCGCGGATCGACTCCGTCGCCGATCTGACTCCCTGGTCGTGCACGTCCGGAGAGCTACGAGATTCCAGCGTGGGACCAGTCGAATACGTCGACGGATTCGGTGCGGCGGGAGACGTAGTCACCTTCACCGCAACCGATCCCGACACCGGATGTCCACAGCGCTATTTCGCCCATATCGACTGGGGACTGCTGCAGTCCGTCGAACCGGCACCGGACTGGTACGTCGACGGGTAACAGAACACTCAGTGCGTCAACGCAGTGCGGGGTGGGTGAGGTCGAGCCTCAGGTGGTTTCGCCAGTTGTTCGTGAGAACGGCGGTCATGCCTTCGTAGTGCACGCCGATGAACGGGTTCGCATCGAACATGGGGGCAACCCACTGCAACGAGCCGGCGGAGTTCACCCGTGCGATGTAGCCGTTGTTACCCCTCGCTGCGTAGCCGCCGCCTGTCATCAGTCCGGAGCCGTCCGGGATCGGGGCCTCGAAGTAGGTGTCGAACTCATAGGTTCCGTATTCCTCGATGGCCTCAACCACGTCGAACGAGCCACCGATATCGAAAGGAATGGGCTGCCCGGCATCCGGGTGATAAGCGCCAGGACCGTCGAGGTCCAACTCCAAGCCGGTGTCGTCCGGCCGGTAGATGCCGTCACAAAGCGGTACTAGGCCTGCGTCCCACAGGCGTGCGACCAATCCCATTCAGATACCCCATCTGGATTCGTACATGCGTAAATATGGCTGCCTACACACTGCGAGGCACGGTTGAGCCGGAGTTGGCGGCCGTCATTCGGTGACCAATGAAGAGCGGATGGTGGGCCATTCGGTGGCGAGGATGGAGTAGTAGGCGGAGTCTCGGACTGTGGCGTCGGGGTCGGAGAAGTCGGCTCGGAGGATGCCGTCGAGGGTTGCGCCGAGGGATTCGATTGCACGGCGGGAGCGGGTGTTGCGGACGTCGGTGCGGAAGCGGACTCGGTGGACTTGCCAGTCGGTGAAGGCGTAGTCCAGGAGGAGGATTTTGGCTTCGCGGTTGGCGCCGGTGCGTTGCCTCGACGTCAACCGGGACATGGGCATGCGTGTAGGAGGTGCGGTTCTCGGCGGCCGCGGCCGCCAGAGGTGCCACATCATCGAGGGATAGCTCGGTCAGTTCAACGAGCTTTCCCGACAGAATCGACGCCATGACTACCCCCGAATAATCGCTTCCCCAACGGCTTTCGCCATGGCGGTGACACTACAACGCCAAGACGTTCCGCCAAGCCCTCGTGCACGAACACCGCATGTCGGCGTACGAATGCGCTTCAGCGCTCGATGCACGCAGAGCTGCCGGGTTGGCCAGAGTTCTGGGATCTCTCGCGTGGCCGCAGACCTTCGAAGACGGTGGTTATCGCGCGGTGGCGGCGGGCCGTGTCCCAGCCGTAGTGTTCGGCGGCGGCGCTCAAGCCGTAGAGGGCCATCAGAAGATCCGGCAGCTCGATGTCCGCTCGTACAGTGCCGCCGGCCTGGTCGGCGGCCAGTAACTGGGAAAGCACTGCTCGCAGGTCCGCGGCGAGGGCTTCGAGGGCTGCGGGTTTGTCGGCGCCGGGCGCAGTGTCCGTAGCCTGGAGGTGCTTTTTCACCGTGGCCTCGACCACGATCCAGTCCACGACTTGAAACAATGCCTCCGGCGAATCGGTATGGGCGGCAAGCGTTCGCGCCCTATCGACCAGCCGCCGCATACGTTCGGCGACGATCGCTTCGACAAGATCCTTCTTGGTCGGGAAGTGCCGATACACAGTGCCGACCCCTACTCCCGCGGCGCGTGCCACTTCCTCGACGGGCACCTCGACTCCCTGTGCCGCGAAGACCGACTCGGCCACCTCCAGTACCCGCGCTCGATTACGCCGGGCATCGGCGCGCAGCACTCGCTCGCCCGTCACGACGAAGATCCGTTGACAAACGGAATCCATATTCCGTATTTTCTAATCGGAATCATGATTCCGATTCTATCGGGGAGGGCACGATGCACTACAGAACACTGGGCAAATCCGGACTGAAGGTCTCACCGATCAGCCTGGGCGCCATGAACTTCGGAGACTCGGCCTACTTCGCCGGCTGCGACCGGACCGAGGCACGGCGCATCATCGATCGATTCCTATCCTCCGGACACAACCTGATCGACACTGCCGACGGCTACACCTCCGGCGAATCCGAGCAGATCATCGGTGACGCCCTGCGCGGCCGCCGTGACCGGGTGGTGGTATCGACGAAAGCGTTTCTGCCCCAGGGTGATGGCCCCAACCAGCGCGGGTTGTCACGGGCACATCTGACCCACGCGCTCGAGGCGAGTCTGCGCCGGTTGAACACCGACTACATCGACATCTACTACTGCCACCAATGGGATCCAGACACCCCGATCGAGGAGACCATGGCGACCCTGGACGGTTTCATCCGATCGGGAAAGGTCCGCTACCTGGGCTGCTCCAACTTCACCGCCGCACAGATCGTCGAATCGCAATGGGCCGCCCAGCGCGTCGGCGGCACCGCGTTCACCGCGCTGCAGGCCCAGTACTCGCTGATCGCGCGCACCATCGAAGCCGAGATACTCCCGGCCTGCCACCGTCACGGACTGGGCGTCACCGCCTGGAGTCCGCTGGGGTCGGGCGTGCTCACCGGCCGCTACCGTGACACAGTCGCGGAGGGCGATAGCCGACTCGGTCGGCTACTGGCCTCACCCGCGCCGATGGCCCAACGCTGGGCCGGCGATCTGCTCACCGACCACAACCTCGGCATCGCCAACGAAGTGGCGCGTGCCGCAACCGAATTGGACACGACCGCAGCCGCCGTCGCATTGGCGTGGGTAGCCGGTCGGCCGGACATCACCTCAACCCTGATCGGCCCTCGCACCATCGAGCAGCTCGATGAAAATCTCACCGAGATCGACTTGCCGACCGAACTCACCGAACGTCTCGATGCGCTGTCCGCGCCCGCCAACGAACCGGTCAACGGCATGTTCACCAGCGCAGCCTGATCTCGATTCGCATCGCTGATGCGCCATCTGCCGCTGCGAGAACACCGCCTTTTGACGCTGCGAGTTACCTACGGGGCCGATCTCGGCGGCGACGCTTCATGTACCAGGTGACACGGTTCTTACCGTTATGGCGCGGGGGCGGTCAGGCGGGTGGTTAGGAAGGAGAGGATTTCGTCTCGGGCTTGGAGGGTGGGGTGGCCGGGTTCGTCTACGAGGTGGGCGGTTACGACGCTGTGGGGGGTTTGGACTACTTGGGCGAAGAAGGGGGGTGGGGTTGGGTTGGCTTGGGTGGCGGGGAGGACTCGGGCGTCGAAGCGGTCGGCCAGGAGGGAGTGGTAGGCGGTGAATCGGGCTGCTGTGCACCATTTGTCGCCTTCGAAGCGGTAGCCGAGGGCTCGGAGGTCGTCGCGTTCGAAGCGGGCGGCGATCGCGGCGGCGTCGGCTGGGGAGAGTTCGAGGGCGGCGGGGTCGTCGAAGGGGAGGGAGGGGTGGTTGATTACGGGGGCTATGACGGCGGGGTCGAGGGTCATTGTGAGGGCGAAGTTTCCGGTCAGGCAGAGGCCGATGGCGCCTACTCCGGGGCCGCCGCATTGTTGGTGGGCTTGGCGGGCCAGGCCGCGGAGCCAGCTGACGATGGGGCTGGTGCCGGTTCCGGTGAGGACTCGGAATTCGGCGCTCACGCAGATGTGGTTGTAGACGCGCTTGCCCAGTTCGACGGTGGGGTAGGCGCCGTCTATGCCGAAGAGGGAGGGCATGTGGACGGTGAAGCCGGCGTCTCGGATCCAGCGGGCGAAGCGGGCTACGTCGGGGCTGATGCCGGGCATTTCGGGCATGAGGATGACGGCGGGGCCGGATCCGGAGACGTGGACGATCTTGGTGATGTCGTCGACGGTTACTGCGCGTGGGGTGAAGTCGTCGAGGGGGTCGTCGTGGTCCATGAGGAGGAAGGTAGGGCGTGGGGGCGGGCTGTCACATAGGCTGGATCGCCAGGTATGAGGGCGATCTGGCCATCGGGTCGGGAGGTGTGGTGTGACGCGGTTGCGGGTGGGAGTGCTGGCGTACGACGGGTGCTTCGCGTCGCAGGTGTACTCGGTGCCGGATCTGCTGACGATCGCGGCGCAGGTCGCGCCGGCGGGGCAGGCGCCGGAGATCGTGGTGATGTCGCCGCGGCGGCAGGTGGTGGCGGCGGGTGGGCTGCGGGTCGCGGTGTCGGCTCTGCGCGAGGTGGATGTGTTGATCGTGCCGGGGTTCGACACGGCGTCTGGCGCGGCGTTCGCGGGAGTACGGTCGCGATCGGGCCCGGAGATCGCCGCGATTCAGCGGTTTCGCGCGCAGGGGACGAAGGTGGTTTCGATCTGTGTCGGAGCGTTCCTGTTGGCCGAGGCCGGGCTGCTCGGTGGTCGTGAGGCGACCACTTCGTGGCTGTACGCGCATGATCTGGCGGAGGCGTACCCGGATGTCAGTGTCGTGGCCGAGCGCACGGTGGTGGTCGCCGAGGCGGAGGTGATCACGACTGCCGCGTTCAGTGCGATGTACGACCTGGCATTGACGCTGGTGCGTGAACACCACGGAGATCGGGTGGCGCGGACGACCGCGAGGCTGACGCTGCTGGATGACACTCGGACGCAGCAAACGCCCTACGTCGATCCAGCACTCGTTCCTGCCCGCCGCGGTGGTCAGCTCTCGCGAGAGGTGACGCGGTACCTGGATCGAAATCTCGACCAGCGCTACGACTTGGATGCCCTGGCCGCCGTCGTCGGGGTAAGCCCGAGGACACTGTTGCGCCGGTTCACCAGCGAAACGCAGCAGACGCCTTTGGAATACCTTCAGCGGGCCAGGGTGCGGCGGGCCAGCCTGCTTCTGGAGGAAACCGACCATTCGGTAGCGCGGATCAGTCATCTCGTCGGTTATCGAGATGCCGCGACCTTCGCCAAACTCTTCCGACGACACACCGGGTGCGCGCCCGGCGAGTACAGAACCGCTTTCAAGCGCTCGGCTACCAGCGCACCGGCAACGCCGTGAGCCCACCGGTGAAGATGTCGTCGCGTTCGGTCAGAGTGGCCGGGTCCACCGCGAAGGTGAGGGTCGGGAAACGAGTTACCAACTGCGAGAACGCTATTTGGAGCTCGAGCCGGGCCAGCGGTGCGCCGAGGCAGTAGCGGGGGCCGTAGCCGAACATGAAGTGGGCCGATTCCTGACGGGTGATGTCGACCCGGTCCGGGTGGGTGAAGGTGGTGCGGTCGTGATTCGCGGAGGCCACGCCGAGCAGGACGAGGTCGCCGGGCGCGATGTCGGTGTCACCGACGGTGAGGGCGTGGCGGGCGTAGCGGGGCAGGCTGCTGGCGTTGCAGGCGCGCAGGAGTTCCTCGGCGGCGGAGGCGACCAGGTCGGGGCGCTCGTGCAGGAGCTGAAACTGGGCGGGGTTCTCGAGCAGCATGCGGATGCCGACGCCGATCTGGACGGCGGAGGTTTCGTGGCCGGCGAACAGGAGAACCATGGCGTGCGTGGCGATCTCGTCGTCGGTGACGCCGTCGACGGCGCACAGGCGCGACACCACGTCGTCGCCGGGGTCGCTACGTTTGCGGCCGACCAGGTGCAGGCAGTAGGCGAACAGTTCGGCGACGCCCTGTTCGACCTTGGCGCGGTCGGCGACATTGCCGACGGCGTCGACCCAGTCACGGAAGCGGTTGCGGTCCTCGTAGGGGACGCCGAGCAGTTCGCAGATGACCAGCAGCGGCAGCGGGAGCGCCAGGGCGGCTTGCAGGTCGGCGGGCGGGCCCTGGTCCTCCATGGCGTCGAGGAGTTCGGTGGTGAGTTGTTCCACGCGCGGGCGCAGTTCCCGCATGCGTTTGGGTGAGAAGTGCGGTTGCAGCAGGGTGCGCATGCGGGCGTGGTCTTCGAGTTCGGTGTCGAAGTTGCCGATCGGGCCGCCGGAGAAGGCCGACTCCCCCAGGCGCGCCGCGGTGTCCGGGGTGCGGTGTGAGCGACCCAGGCGCGGGTCGGTGAACAGGTCGCGGACCAGGTCGTAGCCGGTGGCCAGCCAGGCGGAATCGCCGGTGGGGGTGGTGGTGCGGGTGATGCCGGAGCCGACGACGCCGGTGACCGGGCAGACCGACGGGGTCGTGTCGCGCGTAGTGCCGTCGGCGGGCAGGGGTTCGGCGGGGGTGGTTGTCATCGGTGGTGTCCTCGGGTGCGTTCAGAAAGGTGTGGTGTTGAAGGGTTTCCGCGTGGTGGCGAAGGCGTGGTGGAGCGCGTCGGCGGCACCGGCGGTGAGTGAGTGCACGCGGCCCGCGCGCTCGAACTCGCTGATGGAGTGGGTGCCGAAGTAGGCGGTGGTGAGTTCGAGCGGCCCGATGCGGACATCGGCGGCAGCGCCTTCGGCGGGCGTCCAGGTGCCGTCGCCGTCGGTGATGTCGAGCCGATAGGTCCCGGCGCTCAACCCCCATGGATCGGCCACCTCGATGACGCCGTGGAATTCGGCGCGAAACTCTCGTGCGCCGATCGCCTTGGGCAGGTTGAGGATCCACGTCGACAGCCCGGCGTCGACACCGGTTACCGCTGCGGCACGGGCATCCTCGAGCAACAGCGGGGTGGGGTCGTCGATGGCGGTGTCGAGCAGGATTCGGGCGTACTCGCCCTGTCCGAGCAGGCAGCGCAGCAGCTCGCGGTGGGCTGGCACGGTGAGTGCGCAGAAATCGCGCACATGCACGGCGTCTCCGGCGAGTTCGTAGACGGCATAGCCGTCGGGGTGCGTCAGGACGAATGCCCGCGGGTTCAACGCACTGGGCCACCAGGACTCCGCGCGATCCAGCGCCCCGGGCGTGGCCTGCTGCCAGCGGGCGTAGAGCCGACGCAACTCCCCCATCGATTCGGCGTACAAGGACTCCCGCACCCGACCCGAATCCGGTTCGGCCGCACGGAGTTTCGCCCGCCCACGGTCGATTCGCAGATGCCGGGTGTGGGTGGTGACGCCGACATAGGCATAACTGCCGCCGGGCCCGGGCATGGCGGCGAACACGTCGGCTTCGGTCTCCATGGCGATGGCCATCAGCTCGGCCTGCACCTTGGCGTAGATTCCGCGCTTCTGATGGGTGGTGGCGACCATCCCCTGCGCGCAGGCCGCGACGGTCAGCTGGGCGCCACCCGGCGCGGTCACCGTGGTGCGAATGATGGCCGCGGTCCCCACGACGCGCGGCTCCCCGGTTTCGGTGACATCCTCCACCACCGCGATGTCCTCGAGCCGGAACTGCCGTTTCCACGCCTCGAAATCGTGGGTCTTCACGCCCCCGAACGCGCGGTCATAGCGTCCGCGCAGCGCCTCCCAGTCGGATTCGACGGCGCGGCGGGTGCGGATCCCGTCGATGGTGCGGCTCTGCCAGTCGGCCATGAGTTCCGAGGTCATGCCAGGCCTTTCGGGTCGAGGGCGGCGGCGTGGGTGCGCACCTTGTCCAGCGCGGTGAGGATGTCGTCGATGTCGGCGCGCTCGCCCAGCAGCACGCTGTGGTGCATGAGCAGGGTGTGGTCGCGGTAGTGGTCGGCGCCGGTGAAGTCGCGCCCGGTGGCGCGGTCGACGGTCTCGGCCCAGCGCCGCGCGAAACGGGGCTTGGTCTGCGGGCGCAGCAGAGAGCTGCGGTGCAATGGATCGCGGGGCGGGTAGACCTTGGTTCCGAGCTCGGCCGTGAGCGCTGCGGCCACCTGATCGACGGTTGCGAGGCCGAAAGCACCCGGCTGCAGCCGGATTCCGTATTCGTAGATGGCGCGCCGATCCACCGCCGCGGGGACGGGGATATGTGCCAAGCCGGGAATGTCGGGCAGTCCGGCTTCCAGATCCTTGGCCCTGGCCGCACGCAGCGCGTGCTGGTCGTCGAGGCGTGGCAACTGGTCGAGCAGGAGTCCCGCGGTGAGTTCGGACATGCAGTAGTTCGCGCCCATGACGGTGGCCTGTTCGACGAGCTCGAACTCCCCGGCATCCGGCGCATCGTGCGTGTAGGCGCGAGAGTCCGCGCGCAACATCAGCATTCGCTCGTACAGGTCGTGGCGGTCGGTGATCGCGGCCCCGGCTTCCCCCGCGGCCAGCGACTTGGCCGCGCCGAGGCTGAACACCCCGATCGCGCCGAAGGTCCCGACCGCGCGCCCGGCCCACCGGGTGCCGTGGGCCTGCGAGCAGTCCTCGATCAGTGCGAGCCCCTCGTCACCGGCGACCGCCACGATGTCGTCGAGTTCGGCCGCCGTGCAGGCCAGATGGACCACGATGACCGCCCGGGTGCGCGGCGAGACGACCGCGCGCAGTTCATCACCGGTCAGGCAGCCGGTATCGGGATCGACATCGGCGAGCACCGGGACCGCGCCCACACGCAGCACCGCCGTCGCCGGAGCGACCCAGGTCATGGCGGGCACCACCACCTCGTCCCCGGGCCCGATCCCCAGAGCCTCCAACGCGATCACCAGCGCACTGGACCCGTGGTCCACGCTGACCCCGTAGGCCGCGTCGTTGTAGCGGGCGAACGCCTCGCCGAACAGCCGCTCGCGGGATTTGCCGCCGCGCGGGCTGTACCAGGTCACCGACCAGCGTGAGGAGTGCAGCGCGGCGAGCAGTTCCGCCGCGGTCCGATTGTCGTATTGCGGCCAGCGCGGCCAGGCGCGTCCCCCGCGGACCGCCGCACCCCCGTGCAGTGCGAGCATGGCGGGCCTACCCGACCACGACCGGCGCGGAGGCCCGCGCGACGACATCGAGCGCGGCCCGGATCTCCGACACCTCCACCGGAACCAGCGGCAGGTCCCCAGTGAGCGCCGGTCGACCCAGCGACCGCAGCAGCACGAACGGCACCGTGTCCGGCCGCGGCGGCAGGTACCCCTTCTTGTTGTCGTCGGCGATCACCGCGAGCACATCGTCGACGCTCACCGACGCGGGCAGCGCCGGCTCCACGCCCAGCCCGGTGACGATCTCGTAGTGGACGCTCACCTCGTCGTCGGACAGCCACCCCCGTGCGTGCGAGATATGCGCGGCCACCAGCATTCCCAGCGCAATCGCCGCGCCGTGCGGAAGTCCGGTGACCCCGCGCACTCGGTGATCGCAGATCTCGATGGCGTGCCCGGTGGTGTGCCCGTATTCGAGGACCAGCCCGGCACGGCGCTCGAAGGTGTCCGACCCGGTGACCGCGGATTTCGCGGCGATGCTCGCGTCCAGCAACCACAGCAGCGAATGCGGGCTGCTCAATTCGCCCGCCGCGATGACCCGCCGCAATCCGTCCAGCGCCGACGGCTGTATCGCGAGGCAATTCTTCGCCATTTCGCACAGCCCCGAACGCAATTCACGCTCGGGCAGGGTGGTGAACAGTTCGACGTCGGTGAATACCGCTTCGGGCGCGTAATAGGTGCCCAGATGATTCTTCCCGACCCCGGAGTTGATCGCCTGCTTGAGCGACAGCACCGAATCCATGGCCGCGATGGTGGTGGTCGGCACGTGGACCAGCCGCACACCCCGGAACAGCAGGTTCGCCATCAGTCCGGCCAGATTGCCGGGCACCCCGCCACCGAAGGACACCACCACCGAACGCCGGGTGATGCCCGCCCGCAACGTGGTCTCCAGATGGCTCGACAGGCAGGTCAGCGTCTTCATGGATTCGCCCGACGGATGCGAGAGGATCAGCGCGGGAATGGATCCGGCCAGGGTGTCGAGGTGGTGACGGTAGCGGGCGCGGACGTCGTCGTCGGTGACGATCACCAGTTTGTCGGGCCCCAGGGCGGTGATCGCCGCACCGATCTCGGCGACGCAGTCGCGGCCGAAATAGTAGGGAAACGATTGTTCGCCGATCACTATCGTGCGCGACCGTAGACCCGATTCGTCGCGCGACAATGAAGTATTGGCCATTTCCGGTGCCGCTCCTCGCTATTGGCCGATCCCCCATCGACTCCCTTGCCGGCGCCATTGCCGACCCTCGCACGGCAAATATCGAATGCGCGCTCCCCACTTGGCAACCGCTGGGATTCCCCAGTCAGGTGCACGGGAATTCGCGAGTACCACTGTGCGAAACACGGTATTGCGCTGCCACCACCGCCGGTGGTACCGGAGCCTCCGGCCACCCCGGGTCGTCGTTCCATGCGGCCCGGGCCGGTGCCGCCCCCTAGGCTGGGGGCAGATGACCGTGTGCGAAGGGATGCCGTTGGCCGACAACGAATTCGGGCTGCCGACCGTCGAGGTGCTGCGCGCGCCCACGCTGGCGGAGTTCGTGCGCGAACGCCGGGCGCGGGCCAGTACGCGCTATCCGGCGGGGCTGACCCGTAAGCAGCTGGCCGAGGCCACCCATGCCAGTCTGGGCTACATCGCCAAGATCGAGCAGGGTGAGGCGCTCAATCCCGGTCCGGCCATTCTGGATTCGCTGGCCGTGGTGCTCGAGCTCGACACGGCCGAACGCGTGCACCTGTACCACCTGGCCCAGCAGCGTCCGGCGGCGTCGTCAGCGCGGGCATTGCGTCACGGTGACACGGCGGCCGCCGCGGTGCGCACCACGCTCGACGCCCTGCTGCCGCATCTGGCCGCCGCGATCGACGACGCCTGGAATGTGGTGGCCTGCAACAGTGCCTTCGACGAGGCGCTGCCGGGACTGGCATGCCGGGGGCACGTGCTGCGCTGGATGTTCACCGACCCGCGGGCGCGCATCGTGCTTGAGGAGTGGGAGCGCGAGGCGCGGTTGATGGTCGGGCGCTTCCGCGCCTACGCGGCCGGGGCGCCGGTCAGCGGCGACCTCGACGGGCTGCTGCGGGAACTGGGCGAGCAGCCCGACTTCCGGCGGCTGTGGAACGAGGGCCACGTGCACATCGGCCGCCAGGACCCCACCTTCACGCTGCGAAACCCTCGCACCGCCACCGTGTTCGACGTGCGGGTGCAGCGCTACCGCGCGACCGCCCCCGGGCCGGCGCACCAGCTGTTCATCGGACTGCTCGATCCGTGATCAGCGGGGCACGCCCGCGAGGAACCCGCGCAGCAGCGCGTTGACCTCGTCGGGATGGGTGAGCGAGGGGGTCATGGCGGCCCCGGCGATGGTGTGCACCGGCACCGGATTGCCCAGGGCCGCGGCCAGTTCCTCGACCTGCTCGGCGCTGATCGCTTGATCGGCCAGCCCGCGCAGCACCAGCGCCGGGCACCGGATATCGCCGAGCAGCTCGATCACGGTGTCCCGGTTGACCAGACATTCCCCGGACAGCCGGATCCGGTCGCGAGGCGCCGCGGCCCACTTGTCCCGCCATGGCTGCTGCTCCTCGACGGTGCCGCCGACCATGAGCGAGCCCACCATCTTGATCGTGGGCGCCGGGGTGGCGCTGCTCGTCCACTGCTCGAGCACCTCCCGGTACCCGGCGCGTCGTTGCGCGGTCATGGCGGTGCCGCTGCAGCCGACCACGATCAGCCCCGCGACCCGCGGTTGCGCCAGCAGCGCCATACGCAGGGCCGTGAACCCGCCGTGGCCGACGCCGCCCACCACGACCCGGTCCAGGCTCAGTTCGTCCACCACGGCCCAGGCGTCGCGGGCGAGATCCCAATAGCTGAACGGGGTGTCGTCGTCCTCGGTCTCGCCGTGCCCGCGCGAATCGATGGCGATGATCCGGTAGTCGGGCGCGAGCGCCTCGATCTGGGGTGCGAACATCGCCTGATCCATGAACAGCCCGTGCCCGAGCACCACCGCCGGACCCGGCCCGCCGGTATCGGTGTAGTGGATCTTCACCGATCCTCTGCTCGCAAACGGCATTCCGAAACTCCTTCAGTTCACCCTGCAGGAATCGCTCACCGTACAGCAGATTCCACACCGGGTGACCGTCCTTGCGAGATCCGTCACGCAGCCCGCTCCGCCGGGCCTCTCACCACGAATGATGTTCTGCCCGTAGAAAATACGGCTAGACGCGGGGCTCCAGCAGATACTCGACCAGAGTGATCAGCGCCTGCAGGCAGGGGTTGCGGTTGCGGGCGTCCAGACGCAGCAGCGGGGTGTCCGGATCCAGGTCGAGGGCCTCCCTGATCTCCTCGAGCGAGTGGCGGGGCGCTCCGTCGAAGTCGTTGACGGCCACCGCGTACGGCACGCCGCGCTCCTCCAGGATCGACAGCGCCTCGTCGGCCTTGTCCAGACGGCGGGTGTCCACCAGCACCAGCGCCCCCAGCGCGCCGATGGCCAGGTCCTCCCAGATGGGCACGAACCGGCGCTGGCCGGGCGTGCCGAAGAGATACAGGGCCAAGCGGGGATTGAGGGTGATACGGCCGAAGTCCATCGCCACCGTGGTGGTGGTCTTGCCCGGCAACCCGGCCATATCGTCGACGCCGACGCTGGCCTCGGTGATCGTCTCCTCGGTGCGCAGCGGCCGGATCTCGGACACACTGCCTACGAACGTGGTCTTCCCGACGCCGAAGTTCCCCGCCACCAGCAACTTCACGGTGCGGGTGACGGTCTCCGGCACATAGTCGACGACGCGCTCATGCGGAGAGAGCGCGGAGTCCATGGAGTACCTCCTCCAAGAGGGCTTGTCCCGGCAGCGCTTCCACCGGGGCAGGGTGGGCCAGATGGCCACTGTCGAGCAGATCGGCTACCAGGATCTTCACCACCGACGGCGGCAGATCCAGGTAGGCCGCCAGCTCGGCGGGAGTCAGCACGCCGCGCCGAGCGATCTGCAGGATGCGGCGAGCGTCCGGGGACGCACCGGGTGGCGGATCGGTTACCGCGACAACCAGACTGACCAGATCCAGCGCCCGACTCGGACGCGATCGGCCACCGGTGCGCACGTACGCCCGGACCAGGTCGGGATCGCGCCGGGGCCGGCTCATGACCGCGGCAGATCCACTCTGGTCCGCTGCGTACTGCCGAGCTCACGCCCGACCCGCCCGGCCAGTTCGTTCATCCGGTGCGCGATCAGGCTGACGTCCACGTCCTGGGTGGTCGAGACCCCCAGCAGCGCACCGGCTCCGGCGGCGGTGATGAAGATCATCCCGTCGGCGTATTCGGTCATGTTCTGGCGCACCGAGTTCCCGGGCGAGCCGCCGCAGAATTCGGCGAGCGCCTTGCCCAGGGCCCGCAGCCCCGACGCCGCGGCGGCGAACCGCTCGGCATCGTCGATGCTGACGCCGCTGGTGTGAGCGATGCGTAGGCCGTCCTCGGACAGCAGCACGGCGAACCGGACACCGGGGGCCTCGAGATCCTCGAGCAGCCAGGCCAGCCG
Source organism: Nocardia sp. NPDC059764 (assembly GCF_042732555.1). NCBI lineage: Bacteria > Bacillati > Actinomycetota > Actinomycetes > Mycobacteriales > Nocardiaceae > Nocardia > Nocardia sp. NPDC059764. The sequence goes on along the minus strand of NZ_JBHWHH010000062.1, from coordinate 11,669 downwards.
GTTGGTATCACTCACTGCCGTCGCGGGCGTACCGGTCACGATGTCATCCCTTCGGAGTGCTCGTACGCGGCCGCACGGCCGCGCTGGGAGCCGCTGTGCCAGGCAGCGGCGATATCGGGACGCGCGGGGGCGGTGGCGTCCGCGGCGTCCGGGCCGGCGGTGGCAGCCAGGGCCACCGTCGCGGAGCGGCGGCGCCGTCGAGGCAGGCCGCCGGAGGTCAGTTCCTGGGGTGCGACCGAATCCATGGCCACCACAGTAGGTTCGGGGTCGGGCGCGGGGAGCCGGGTGGGTGCGGGCACCGGGGCGGGAGGCGCCACGGTCATCGGCACCGGCGCGGGCGCGGGCACCGCGGCCGGGGCGGTCGGCTGCGCGGCGGCCGGTGCGGCCAGCAGGGATTCGGGGATGAACACCATGGCACGCATACCGCCGTACATGTTCGGGCCGTCGATGTAGACCGAGAACCCGTAGCGGCGCGCCAGCGCGGCCACACCGGGGAAGCCGACGCGCGGCGTCGGGCCCAGCGCGTGGATATCGACGACCTGGTCGCCGGCCAGCACGCGGCGGGTTTCCTCGAGCTGTTCGGGGTTCATCCGGACACCGGCGTCATCGACGATGACGGTGACGCCGTGGTGGCCCTCCTGGAACCCGATGTCCACGAACGAGGTCGGCGGCGAGTAGCGCAGCGCGTTGTCCAGCAGCGTCGCGATGGTGTGCACCAGCGGCTCGACCACACGGCTCACCACCGGGCGGTCCAGCTCGCCCGAACGCACCCGGGTGTAGTCGCGCACGCGGCCGGTGGCCCCGCCCACGACGTCGGTGAGAGACTGCTGCGGCCAGCGGCGGCCGGGCAGACCACCACAGACGATCACGTAGGACTGCGCCTGACGGATCATCTGCTGCACGGAATGGTCGATGCGGGTGAGCGTCTCGAAGGTCTCGTCATTGCGGTGGCGGCGCAGCGCGGCGCTCACCACCTGGCTGACGTCGGCGCCCAGGCTCACCACGGACGCGCCGAACGCGCGCACGGCGGCGGAGGTGGCGTCGCGGGCCGCGCCTTCCACCTGCGCACGAGCGCTGTCGGCGGCTTCGGCGACCGCGGCGCGGGCGTTCTCGCTCGATTGCGCGACCGAGACCCGGGCGGCCTCCTCGGCCTGGGCGATGGCCAGCTGGGCCATCTCCTCGACCTGGGCGATCGCGGTCTCACGGGAGGATTCGGCCTCGGCGAGGGCGAGCTGGGTCTCGTTGGCGCGTTCGCGCGCGACCCGCTCGGCGGTCTCGGTGGCGACCTTCTGCAGCTCCTCGCCACAGCGGGCGGTCCACTGCCACACCAGTTCCGCGATACGCGACTGTTCGAGCACGACCGGCAGGTTCACGGTCGGGTTGTCGGGGTCCGAGCGGCGCACCGCCGCACCGATGGCGGGCACGACATTCTCGGTCAGATTCGCGATCATGGCCTCGATCGCGGCCTCGCGATCCGACTGGTCCTCGCGCACGGCCGCGACACGCCCACGTTCGGCGCGCACGGCGCGCCACAGGAATACCACCCCTACCACCGCGAGCACGAGAGCGGCGGCGAGGACCCAGGAAAGCAGCACGGCGTTGTCTTGATTCATCAATTCTCTTGTCGTCCGGCCGATCCTGAAATCGGCGGAGCCACCATAGCAGAATCGTCTGTGTCCCCGAACCTTTCGGTATCTCCGAGCAAACCGCCGACCGGAGTCCATGCAGCTCATCGCATTTCAGCGCACTCTTGCAGGCCGAGGGCTCGCTGCGTGAGCACCCGCCGATCCGGGTCGCCGAACCCGAGGTCTGAACCTCGAATTCTGGACACTCGACCACCAGGGTGGGCGTCGGCCTCGGGCGCCGCGCCCGGCACCGCTCGGATGCCCCGCCGACGGCCGCGCGCGACCCCACCCGGCTCAGCTATTCCCCCGCTTCACCTCGGCGGACGCGTTCCAGCGGGCAGCCAAGACCTTTCATCGATCCGCTGATTGGCGGGGCTCGCGCGAAGCTGCGAGCATGACGGCATGCGAATGCAGCGGCTCGGGGACGGCGTGACGGTGTCGGCGATCGGCCTGGGATGCATGGGCTTCTCCCAGGGGTACGGCGCGGCCGACGACGCCGAGTCGACCGCGGCCATCCGGGCGGCGTACGAGGCGGGCATCACGGTGTTCGACACGGCGATGAGTTACGGGCTCGGGCACAACGAGCGGCTGATCGGGCAGGCGCTGGCCGGGACCGACGCGCTGGTGGCGACGAAGTTCGGGATCGTGCGCACCGACGCGGGGGTCGGGCTCGACGGCAAACCGGAGAACGTGCGGGGGTATTGCGAGGCGTCGCTCGAACGGCTCGGGCGCGAGGCCATCGACGTGTACTACCTGCACCGGGTCGATCCGCAGGTGCCGGTCGCCGAAACCGTGGGGGCGATGGCCGAATTGGTGAGCGCCGGGAAGGTGCGGCACCTGGGCATCTCGGAGGCGACGCCCGAGCAGCTGCGGGCGGCGGTCGCCGTCGCGCCGATCGCGGCGGTGCAGTTCGAATGGTCGATGCTGTGGCGCGAGCCCGAGCGCGACATCGTTCCGGTGGCACGGGAACTCGGGGTGGGGCTGGTGCCCTACAGCCCGCTGGGTCGCGGCCTGCTCACCGCCACACTCGATGCCGGCACGGCCGCCGACGCCGATTTCCGCCGTCACGACCCCCGCTTCCAGGGCGAGCACCTCGACGAGAATCTCGCACAGGTGGCAGCGTTGCGCGAGATGGCCGCGCGGCTGGGCATCTCGGCGGGCCAGCTGGCGCTGGCGTGGCTGCTGGCGCAGGGACCCGATGTGATGCCGATCCCGGGCAGCCGCCGGGCGGCGCGGATCCTGGAGAACGCCGCGGCGGCCGCGGTCGAGCTCGGGGCCGAGGAGCTCGCCATGCTCGAGAAGCTGGTCCCGGCCGACGGATGGTCCGGCGACCGCACCTCGTTCGCGGTCCCCTCGACCACGCGCGGAGCCTAGACGCCGCGCACGGCCGGGCGGTACAGCAGGGCGATCAGGCTGGAACCGGCCAGGCCGCCGAGGATCTGGGCCGCGGTGAACGCGGGCACCGAGGACGGGGCGATGCCGGTGAACGAATCCGACAGCATGCGCCCCAGGGTGAGCGCGGGATTCGCGAACGACCCCGAACTGGTGAACCAGATGGCCGAGCCGAGGTAGGCGGCCACGGCGGCGGCGCTCGCTCCGCGTCCGAGCCGGGCGGCGGCGAAGCCGATCGCGACCAGCCCGGCGGCGGCGAGGATTTCGGCGAGCAGGTGGCCGCCGGTGACGCGCTGCTGGGTCGCCAGTTGCAGTGGAGACCGGTCGAACATGGTGTTGGCCAGCAGCGCACCGACGATCGCGCCGCACAATTGAGCGGCGACGTATACGCCGAACGCCTGGGTGGACAGTCCCCGGCGGTCGCGCCGACCGCCCAGCCAATCCGCCAGCGACACCACCGGATTGAGGTGCGCGCCCGAGATCGGGCCGAAGATCAGGATGAGCACGGCCAGCCCCAGCGCGCTGGCGGTCGAGTTCTCGAGCAGTCGCAGCCCGAGGTCGCCGGGTGAGAGCTGGTCGGCCGCGATGCCCGAACCGATCACGACGGCGGCGAGGGCGGCGGTGCCGGAGAACTCGGCCACCGCTCGACGCCCGAGCGGCAGCGGGCCCGCGTCGGGGACGGCGCGGTAGGCGGCGAGAACGGGCGGTTCGGGGTTCGGCACCCGGTCACAGTGCCAGACCAGGGCTTTCCGAAGCCGGGCTCAGCACAAGATATTTCGTATATACCGCCGCCGGGCTATTCGAGGCCGCCCGCGCCCACCTCCGGCAGGCCCTCGGTGAGGCGCAGCCGTTCGGCCATCGTGATGAGCAGGTGCTGGGACTCCTCGCTCAGATCGACGGCCGCGATGGCGAGTCCACGCAGGCCGGGGAACTGCAGGCGGGCCAGCAGATCCAGGTCGTGGCCGCGCGGGACGGGGTGGGCGGCGGTCGCGAAATGGTCGGGGCGCACGCGGAAGTAGCGGGCCAGGGCGGCGATGGTCTCGCGGGAGGGGTTGGTGCGCGCGCCCGAGCGCAGCTGGCTCAGGTACGGCTTGGAGATGGGGTGGCCCCAGGCGGTGAGCTGGGCGGCGACCGCGGAGTTGGTGTGCGGGCGTCCGCCGGGGGCGGGCATGGCGTCGAAGAGCTCGTTGAGCCGGGCCGCGAATCCGGTGACGGCCGACGGGATCGGTTCGGGTGTGCTGCGCCGGGTCGGGGTGCGATGCGGGATGCGGGCGTAGAGACGGTGCAGGGCGGGATCATTGAGGGAGGAGCGTTCGAGCAGGTCTGCGATGCGCAGCACGGGGTCGGGGGTGTGATCGGGGCTCATTCGGCCACCTCCTGGCCGTCGAGGCCGGTCATCCAATCATGGTCACTGCGTAGTCCGGCCCAGCGCACTTCGACGGCCGGGACTGACGGGAACGCGAAGAGCTGCGCGATCTCGCGGGCGCTCAGGCCCATCGCCTTGCCCCACGCGAGCGCGCGGTCGCGGTCGCTCAGGCCCTCCAGGCGGCTGCGGAACGCCAGGCGGGAGACGACGGATCCGGTGACGTCCTCGGCGGCGGCCATGACCTCGGACAGCTCGGGGCCGTGCGCGCTCACTACCGCCACCGTCGACGCGGGCTGGTACTGGTAGAGATCGCCGCCGCGGCGGCTGCGGCGGAAGTGCTCGACGAAGGCGCGCACGCACGCGCCGAGGAAGTAGCCGCCCAGACTCTGTCCGCTGTCGGCGTCCCAGCCGTCACCGTCACGGGCGGCGCGGCGGAAGCGTTCGAGGGCGCGGGTGATGGTCTCGCGCACGAAGTCCTCGGCGAAGCGGGTCTCCACCAGCAGCCGCTCCTGCGCGGTGGGACGCAGGGGCATTCCCTCGCGTTCGGCGACCGCGAAAATCCAGCCGCTGCGTACCCACGGCCCCAGGATGGCCAATGCGTGGCGAACCAGACTGTCCGCCAACGGCTTCCAGGCCGGTCCCTCGAATCCGGCCTTCCGAACCAGCTCGAACAGCTCGTGTTCGGCCGCGGATCTCTCTGGATCGGTCATGTTTCAGGTGTCCTCCGCCCCGCACCTCCAGATCGCTGACGAACACGTTATAGGGACGGCAAACAAAGCGCATTTCTTTCAGCTAATGCTCAGTAAGCGGGGTGTGTAAATCGTTCCTTGACAGAGGAATTCGCGTCAAGGCAGCATTTACATATGAGTGATTCTCCGTACCGGGATCCCGCCGACGAGCGCGCGATCCTGGCAAAGCTGTTGTCCACCAATGCCGATGTCGTGGTCGAGGTATTACGTCCTGGCCAGGGCGTTCCGCCACCCTCGGTGATGGCCGCGCTGCGGGCCGCGCGCAGTCTCGACGGGGTCGTCGACGATGTGCTGCGGTCGCTGGTACGCCAGGCTCGCGACGAAGGGCGGACCTGGGCCGAGATCGGCGAGATCTTCGGCACCTCACGTCAAGCCGCGTTTCAGCGCTTCGGCGGGTCCGGCGTCGGGATCCCGATTCCGCCGCTGCACTCCACGCCGCCGATTCCGCCGGTTCCCACCATTCCACCCATGCCGGGCATTCCGCCCCTGCCCTCCAGGCCTCAAATGCCTTCCATGCCAGGCATGCCCGAATGGCCCCAGAGTCCCGGCATGCCGCCCGCGCCGGGACGTCCGTTCGCCGGACCCGGGCACCATGGACCGCACGGCCATCGCGGCCCCGGTCCGCACGGTCCGGGTAATGCTCCGGGGCCCGAGCCGCGCGACGACGAGCCGGGCGCATGAGATCCGCCGCCGCGGGCCACGAGGTCGCGCACCCATCCGATGGTCGGAACCGCCGACTGCTCGCGGCGGCCCGGCAGCGCTATGCCGAGGACCGGCTCGCCGACGCGGTATCGGCGGGGACCCGTCAGGTCCTCGTTTTCGGCACTGCCCTCGACACTTTCATCGCACACAATCCGTACCGTGATGTGCGTCACCGACGCATGACGGCGGAATCGTGCCGCCACCGTCGGACGGGACTTTCGGTCGAACCCCGCATGGTTCGAGCGCGGGTCGCGCAATAATGCTGGTCGCCTGACCGATCCACTGTTCGCCGGATGAGGAGTGCCATGCCCGTGCACACCCGACGTCACGCCCTCGCGGTCCTGGCGGTCGCCACCGCCCTGCTGGCCGCGGCGACCCCGGCCACCGCGGCCCCCGCTCCGGCGGAGCTGCCGAGCCTGGGCGCGGACTTCCACTGGGGCGTGGCCGCGTCCGGATTCCAGAGCGAAGGGCATGCGCCCGACAGCAATTGGCGGCGCTACGTGGCCGCCCATCCCGACTACGACCCCTACGGCGACAGTGTCGACTTCTACGACCGCTACGCCGCCGATATCGCGCTGGCCGAGGATCTGGGTGTGGACACCTACCGGCTCGGCGTCGAGTGGGCGCGGGTGCAGCCGCGGCCGGGCGAGTGGGACGCCGACGGATTCGCGTTCTACGACAAGGTCATCGCGGCGGTCCGGGCGGCGGGGATGCGGCCGATGATCACCCTGGACCACTGGGTGTATCCGGGGTGGGAGGCCGATCGCGGCGGCTGGGGCAATCCGGGCATGGTCGAGGACTGGCTGACGAACATGCGGGTGGTGGTCGACCGGTACGCGAGCGCGGACCCGATCTGGGTGACGATCAACGAGCCGTTCGCCTACATCATGAACGAGGTCCGCCATGGCGGACTGCCCGCCACCGAGGCGCTGACCATGCAGGCGCGACTGGCCCAGGCGCACAACAGCATCTACGACCACATCCACGCCCGGCAGCCCGGTGCGATGGTGACCAGCAATGTGGCCTACGTGCCCGCCGCGGATCCGCTGGTCAACGGCGGCATGCTCGACGCCATCGCGGCCAAGCTGGATTTCGTGGGCATCGACTACTACTACGGCCTGTCCCCCGACACCGCCGGCCAGTTCAGCGCGTTCGCGTCCTCGGAGCTGTGGAAGTTGCCGTTGCAGGCCGACGGCATCTACTACACCTTGCGGCACTTCGCGCAGCGGTTCCCCGGTAAGCCGCTCTACATCGTCGAGAACGGCATGCCCACCGACAACGGTCAGCCCCGCGCGGACGGCTACGCCCGTGCCGACGACCTGCGCGACACCATCTACTGGCTGCAGCGCGCCCGGGCCGACGGCATGAACGTGATGGGCTACAACTACTGGAGTCTCACCGACAACTACGAGTGGGGCTCCTACACACCGCGTTTCGGCCTCTACACCGTGGACGTGCGCACCGATCCGGCCCTGACCCGCAGGCACACCGACGCCGTGGACGCCTACCGCGCCATCACCCACGACGCCGGTGTGCCGAGCGACTACCTGCCGACCCGGCCACCCGCGGGCTGCTCGCTGGTCGATGCCCTCGCCAGCTGCGCCGACCCGGTGACGCTGCCGCGCTAGAGCGTCGCCGGGTGGTTGCACCGGACTGTGACTCCCCCTCCTGGAACCGCTTGGGCCACAGGCCGGTACATCACGAACGGTAGGCGGCGTGGATGCGGCTCGACACCGAGATCATCAACGGGACCGTTATCGCAGCAGGTGAGGGCCGTGCGCCGGTTTTCCGGTCCGGAAATCCCGCGCTGATCGGCGGGTCAGCCGCGCGCACCGGCCCCCGCGACACGCCCCTCACTGCCCCGGAATTCAGCTAATCGACAGCTACGCTCCGAATGGGACATTCCGACCAGGCGTCCCGGAGAAGGAGCCCCGATGCGCCGTCGCCTGCACCGACTAGTCCTAGCTGGGCTCGCCGCCGCCGCGACGCTGCTGCCGGTGGCCACCGCCGCCCACGCGACTCCCGCACTGCCGCCCGCGACCCCGGGCACCCACGGCGGAATGGGCCCGGACTTCCTGTGGGGCGTGGCCGCCTCCGGCTTCCAATCCGAAGGGCACGCCCCCGACAGCAACTGGATGAACTACATCGACGCCAATCCCGACTGGGACCGCTACCGCAACTCCATCGACTTCCGCTCGCGCTACCAGACCGACATCGCGCTGGCGGCGGGCCTGGGCTCGAAGGTGTTCCGCATCGGCATCGAATGGGCGCGCCTGCAGCCCGAACCCGGGGTCTGGGACGAGGAGGGCTTCGCCTTCTACGACCGCGTCATCGACGACATCGTGGCCAACGGCATGGAACCCATGCTGACGCTGGACCATTGGGTGTACCCGGGCTGGGCCGCCGAACGCGGCGGCTGGAACGATGACGCCATGGTCGGCGACTGGCTGGCCAATGCCCGCAAGGTGGTCGACCGCTACACCTCCCGCAATCCGGTGTGGGTGACGGTGAACGAGCCGGTCGCCTACATCATGCACGAGGTGCGCCAGAACGACACCGACGCCGACCAGATGCTCGACCGGGTCGCCCGGGTGCACAACGAGATCTACGACTACATCCACCAGGTGCAGCCCAAGGCGCTGGTCACCAGCAATGTCGGGTACGTGGCCGGGGCCGAGGCGCAGGTCAACGGGCCACTCATGGAACGCATCGGCGACAAGCTCGACTTCATCGGCGTGGACTACTACTTCGGCTACGAGCCGCCCAAGGCCAACACGGTCGATATGCCCGACGGGTCGGTCGCACCACCCGCCGGGATGTGGGACCTGCCCATCCGCCCCGAGGGCATCTACTATGCGCTGCAACACTATTCGAAGATGTTCCCCGGCAAGCCGCTGTGGGTGGTGGAGAACGGCATGCCGACCGAGAACGGCAAGCCCCGCGCCGACGGCTACACCCGCTCCGATCATCTGCGCGACACCGTGTACTGGCTGCAACGCGCCAAGGCCGACGGCATGAACCTGATCGGCTACAACTACTGGAGCCTCACCGACAACTACGAGTGGGGTTCGTTCGCACCGCGTTTCGGCCTCTACACCGTGGACGTACAGACCGATCCGAGCCTGACCCGCAAGCCCACCGACGCGGTCGACACGTACCGGCAGATCATCACCGCCGGCGGGGTGCCCTCGGGCTACGAACCGGTGCGCTTCCCGTCGGACTGCAAACTGGTCGACCCCCCGGCCAGCTGCGAGCACCCCGTCACCATCCCCACCGCGGTCCCCGCGCCCTGATGCGGGCGCGGCGCGGTTCAGCGCCGGCGGACCGCGCGTTCGACCTCCTCGGCCAGGGTGACGCCGCCGACCTCACGGGCCGCGGCGAGAAACCGGTCCCGGAAGCGATCCAGATCCAGATCGATGCCCTCGCCGGTGTACTCCCGGCCCGACGCCTCGCGGACCACCCGGATCATCTCGTCGGCCAGGGTGGCGATGTGGGTGCGGATCAGCGTGCGCAGCACGCCCGACAACGCGACGTCGGTGCCCACGTCGTAGAGGATCAGCGCGCCGGTGAGCATGGCCGGTTCGGGCACCCGCCAGCGGGCGCCGAGCGGTTCGAGGTAGCCCTCGGACAGCAGGTCGTCGAGGATCTCGGGGCGGCGATCACCGAGCAACTCGGTCAGGGCGTCGTCGTCGAGGACCGTGCCGGTGTCGGTGTCGCCGCTGTAGCGCGGATCGAAGACCTCCCGCCAGTCGCCGTCGCCGGGGACCTCGGCCTCGAACACCTCGCGGATCGCGTCCAGGCGCAATCCGCGCGCCTGCATGGCGGTGATGGCCCGCAATCGTTCCAGGTGGTCGGGACCGTAGACCGCTTCCTTGCCCGCGCGACCGGGCGTGGGCAGCACGCCGACCGAGTGGTAGTAGCGGATGGTGCGGGCGGCGACACCGCTGAGTTCGGCGAGTTGCAGGCGGCTGTATCGGTCCACGCGAACAGCATAGATACCGCAACCCGGCCCAACGTTGACAGCCACAACTGTCCGCATTAGCGTAACCGCCGCCACACTGTCGACGACGACAAGGGAGTTCTCATGACCCAACGCGACACCGATTTCGACGTGCTCATCGTCGGGTCCGGTTTCGGCGGCAGTGTCAGCGCACTGCGCCTCACCGAGAAGGGCTACTCGGTCGGCGTGCTCGAGGCCGGTCAGCGCTTCGCCGACGACCAGCTCCCCGACACCAGCTGGGACCTGCGCAAGTTCCTGTGGGCCCCGAAGCTGGGCTGCTTCGGCATCCAGCGCATCCACCCGCTGCGCGATGTGCTGATCCTGGCGGGCGCGGGCGTGGGCGGCGGCTCCCTCAACTACGCCAACACCCTCTACGTGCCCCCGGCGCCGTTCTTCGCCGACCCGCAGTGGCGTGAGATCACCGACTGGCACGACGAGCTGATGCCCTACTACGAGCAGGCCCGCAAAATGCTCGGCGTCGTCACCAACCCGCACATGACTCCCGCGGACGAGGTGTTCAAGCAGGTCGCCGAGGACATGGGCGTGGGCGACACCTTCGTGCAGACCCCCGTCGGGGTGTTCTTCGGCGAGGCGGGCAAGACCGTGCCCGACCCGTACTTCGGCGGCGCGGGCCCCGAGCGCACCGGCTGCATCGAATGCGGCGAGTGCATGACCGGCTGCCGCCACAACGCCAAGAACACCCTGGTCAAGAACTACCTGTACCTGGCCGAAAAGGGTGGCGCGCAGGTCATCCCGATGACCACGGTCACCACCGTGCGCCCGCTGCCCGACGGCACCTGGGACGTGGAGGCCGAACGCACCGGCGCCTGGTTCCGCAAGCAGCCCAAGACCTACACCGCCAAGCACGTGGTGCTGGCCGCCGGCACCCGCGGCACCCAGCAGCTGTTGTTCGCCATGCGCGACAAGGGCGTCCTGCCGCAGCTGTCGTCGCGGCTGGGCGTGCTGACCCGCACCAACTCCGAGTCCATCCTGGGCGCGGCCACCCGCAAGGTGAACCCGGACGTCGATTTCACCCGCGGCGTGGCCATCACCTCCTCGATCCACCCGACACCCGACACCCATATCGAGCCCGTCCGCTACGGCAAGGGCTCCAACTCGATGGGCCTGCTGCAGACGCTCATGGTCGACGGCGGCGGCAGCATCCCGCGCTGGCTGCGCTTCCTGGGCATCGTGCTGCGGCACCCGCTGATGCTGCTGCAGTTCATATCGGTGAAGAACTGGAGTGAGCGCACCATCATCTCGCTGGTCATGCAGCATCTGGACAACTCCATCACCACCTACACCAAGCGCGGGCTGTTCGGACGCAAGCTCACCTCCAAACAGGGCCACGGCGAACCGAATCCGACCTGGATCCCGGTCGGCAACGAGGTCACCCGCAAGGTCGCCGACACCATCGGCGGTGTCGCGGGCGGCACCTGGGGCGAGGTCTTCAACATTCCGCTGACCGCCCACTTCCTGGGCGGCGCGGCCATCGGCGCGGACGCCGACCACGGCGTCATCGACGCCTACCACCGCGTCTACGGCTACCCCACGCTCTCGGTCGTCGACGGCGCCGCGGTCTCGGCCAACCTGGGTGTGAACCCGTCGCTGACCATCACCGCCCAGGCCGAGCGCGCGGCGGCCATGTGGCCCAACAAGGGTCAGGTCGACACCCGCCCGGACCAGTCCGCGGGCTACGCCCGGATTGCACCCGTCGCACCGTTGCAGCCGATGGTGCCCGCCTCGGCCCCCGCGGCCCTGGTGCTGCCGATCGTCGAAATCCGTGGCGGCAGGTCCGAATCCACGCCCGCCTGACATCCCGCACATGAGTAGGG
>NZ_JBHWHH010000061.1:0-37959 GCF_042732555.1 Nocardia sp. NPDC059764 | reverse complement strand
TCGGCCCACCGCGCGTCGCCCATCGATTTCCGTTCGTGTCCAGCTCAGCGGCTGTTCAGCGGCTGTGCGGTCGCCCGCTAACGGCCGTGTTCGGCGAGCCCGGCCAGCGCCTGCACCCAGCCCTCGACCAGCTGCTTGACCTGGTCCAGGGTCAAGACCGCGCCGACGAAGTCGAAGCGGGCGACGAGCCCGTCCTGACTGGTGTCGACGGTGACGTCCAGGTACAGGTCGGCGGCCACCGGCTCCGGGTAGACCTCGGCGGGACGCAGGTCCCGGTAGCGGAAGCCGATGCGGCCCAACGGAAGCACCGCGATCTCGGCGACCGTGTCCGGGTTCAGGTACCGCAGCAGCCCGAATCCGACACCGTGCGAGGGCACCTCGCGCGCGAAGTCCCGGATCTGCTCGATGATCGAGCCCGCGCCGGGCCCGCCGGAGCGCACCTCGGCCAGGTCCAGGCCCTCGAGCCGGAGCGGGAACGGGTAGCTGGTGCTGAACGCGCCGACCGTGCGCAGCCCGTCCCGGTCGCCGGGGACGCGGCCGTCGGCGATCAGGCGCACCACCGAACCCAGTGTGTCGCGCAGTGTTTCGGAGTCCGGGTCGAGCAGGGTCGCGGCCAGTGCGGTGAGCAGCACCTCGTCGATGCTGGCGTGGTAGCGGCGGGCGACGGCGTCGACGGCCGCGGCGCCCTCCCCGGTGATGGCCACCGAGACCCGCCCGCGGCTGCCGGAGTCGGCCTCGCCGAGCACCAGGTCCGGGGAGATGCCCTCGGTCACGCCCGCGAGCGCCTTACGCCACCAGTCCAATTCGTCGACGGTGGCGTCGTCCACGGCGCGGTCGGCCAGAGCCCGGGCGACGCCGCGCGGGTGCGCGTCGGCGCTGTGCGGGGTGGCGTGGCCGCCGGACCAGGAGGCGGTGAGGTCCTCGATGACGGTGCGCCACGAGGCGTCGTCCACCACCAGGCCGTTGGCGACCACCACCAGCACGGCGGCGGGACGGTCCCCGACGGCACCGTCGCCGGCGGCGTTCTCGAGCAGGACGAAGCGCATGTTGTAGCCGCGCTCCGGGTCGAGTTCGGCTGCGGCGGCGTGGATCACGGCCTCGATGGGGTCGCCGACGGCCTCGACGTTCGGGTCGATCTGCCACACCACGGCGGCGCCGCGCGGCTGCACGGCCGGAATGTCCAGGGCCACGGTGTCGCCGTCGCGGCGCAGGCGGGCCCACAGGCCAGGGTGCCGGTCCAGGAGACCGGCGACCGAACGGCGCACGCGGGTGCCGGAGATGCCGGCGGCGATGTCGAGGGTGATGGCTCGGACCCAGATGCCGGACGGCTCCACCTCGAGCAGGCCGATGGCCCCGGCGGGCAGCGGCGACACCTCGCCGACCGCGCTGAGCGCGGGGCCGGACGCGGCGGACGCCGGGACCGCGGGGCGGTCGGTGCTCGGCACGGCCGGGGCGGCGGGGGTGTCGACGGCCGAATCCGGTTCGGTCGCGCGCTGATCCGCCGCATCGCGGGACGCGGCGGGCCCGGACTCCGAGACCGTCGGCACGTCGTACCGAGGCGCGGCGGTCTCCGGCTCCGGCCGGAACGCGAGGTCCGGTTCGAAGGCGACATCGGGTTCGAAGGCCGCGTCGGGCTCGTAGGCGCTGTCGGGTTCGGAGCCCACCGAGCGCGCGGGTTCGGCGGGATCGTGCAGTTTGACCGGCGGCGCGAGGTCCTCGGGCCGGATGATCGGCAGCACCTGGGTGATGGCCCAGTCGTCGGCGTTGTTCATCGAGTCGGCGTTGTTCGCCGGTTCGGCGCTCTCCACCGGTTCAGCTTTGTCCACCGTCGCCGCGTTGTCCGCGGGTTCGTCGGTTTCCGGCGTTTCGCCACGGTCGGCACGCTCGATGAGCTCGGCCAGGCGCGGGCCGATGACCGAGAACGCCTCCGGGGTGCACATGAGCTGATGCCGCACGGGGACAACGTGTTCGGCGATGCGTCCGGTGACGTAGGGCCGCCAGTCCTCGACGCTGTGCGGTTCGCCGTCCTCGCGGCCGAATTCGGCGGAGAACAGGTCCATCCGGGTGTCGAGCACCGAATGCCGGTAGCGCGCACCGAGTTCCACGGTGCGGACCGCGCCTCGGTACATGCGCCGCAGCCGGTCCACGGTGAGCACGGCCAGTTCGGCGGGGATGGCGGCGTGCAGGGCGTGCAGCGCCTCGTCGCTGAGGTCCTGCAGGTCGCCCGCGGGCAGCGCGTCCTCGCCGACGCCGAATTCCGCGAACTGGGCGCGCAGATCCTCACGGAAGCTGTCGAATTCGGCGCCCGGGTAGGCGTCGAGCACGGCCAGCAGGTCGACCCGGTCGCCGGCGGCCCGCAGTTCGGTGGCGATGGCGTGCGCGACCACGCCGCCGAGGGAGTAGCCGAGCAGCCGGTACGGGCCCTCGGGCTGGACCTCGCGCATGGCCTCGATGTAGGTCCGCGCGACCTCGGTCAGCGATTCGGGCCGGTAGTCGTCCGCGGTGAGGGCCGGGGACTGCAGACCGTAGATCGGCTGGTCCTCGGGCAGGAACCGGGACAGTCCGGCGTAGGGCCAGGCCATGCCGACCATGGGCGGCGCGCAGAACAGCGGCGCGCGGGTGCCGGTGGCCCGGATGGGCAGCAGCACCCCGAGGGCCGAGTCGGCCGCGGCGTCGAAGTCGTGCTCGCCCTCGAGGGCCGCGGCGATGCGGGCGCTGAGCCCGGCCACCGTGGGTTCGGTGAAGAACCAGGACACCAGGACCTCGGCGCCGGTGAGCTCGCGCAGCTTGGCGACGATGCCGGTGGCCAGCAGCGAGTTGCCGCCGATGGCGAAGAAGTCGTCGTCGACGCCGACCCGGTCGAGGCCGATGGCCTCGGCGAAGGCGGCGGCCACCGTCTCCTCGAGCGGGCTGCTCGGGGCGCGGTATTCGCCTTGGCGCAGTTCGGGTTCCGGCAGGGCCTTGCGGTCCAGCTTGCCGACCGGGGTGAGCGGCAGTTCGTCGAGGACCAGGACGGCGGCGGGCACCATGTGCGGCGGCAGGGTCCGCGCGGCGTGCTCGGTGAGCAGGTCCGGGTCGGGCGAGTGGCCGGGCGTGGCCAGCACGTACGACACCAGGACGGTGACGCCCGCGTGGTTCTTGCGGCCCACGGTGACGGCGTAGTCGACCGCCGGGTGGGTGGCCAGCACGGCGTCGATCTCGCCGAGTTCGATGCGGAAGCCGCGCACCTTGACCTGGAAGTCGGAGCGCCCGACGTAGTCGAGCTCCCAGTTGACCCGGGTCCCGGCCAGATCGCCGTCCCGGAGTTCGGGTTCGGCGAACCAGCGGACCACGTCGCCGGTGCGGTACATGCGCGAGCCGGGTTCACCCCACGGGTTCGCGACGAACCGTTCCGCCGAGAGCGCGGCCCGGTTGCGGTAGCCGCGCGCGAGCGCGCCGCCGGACAGGTACAGCTCGCCCGCGACGCCCGGCGGCACCGGGTTCAGGCGGGAGTCCAGCACCAGCGCCGACATGCCGTGCACCGGGGAGCCGATGGTGATGTGGCGGCCCGGTTCCGGCTGCGCGTAGGTGGAGATGATGGTGGTCTCGGTGGGCCCGTACGCGTTGTGGTAGACGCGATTTCCGGTCTTCCACTTGGCCACCAGTTCCGGCGGGGTCACGTCGCCGCCGACCGACACCACTTCCATCTGCGGCTGCCCGGCGGGGTCGACGGTGCCGAGCACCGCGGGGGTGATGATCGTGTGGGTGACATTCTCGCGGCGCATGAGTTCCGCGAGCTCGGGTCCGCCGAGGATCTCCCGGGGCACGATGACCAGGGCCGCGCCGGTGGAGAAGGCGCAGATCCACTCCAGCACCGAGGGATCGAAGCTGGGTGAGCAGATGTGCAGCATCCGGTGCTCGGGATCGAGGTCGTAGAGACCGGTCGCGTAGTCGCTCAGGCCGCCCAGACCCGCGTGGGTCACGGTGACGCCCTTGGGCATTCCGGTGGAACCCGAGGTGTAGATGACGTAGGCCGGGTTGGCCATGCGGATGGGCGCGATCCGGTCGGCGTCGGTCACCGGCGCCGGGGACTCGGCCGCGGCCCGGCGGTCGGTGGCGGCGTCGTCGAGGCACAGCCATTCGACCTCACCGGGCAGCGTGGGCTGGAAGGCCTTGCTGGTGATGCCGATGACGGCGCCGGAGTCGGAGACCATGTGCCGCACCCGGTCCGCCGGATAGGCGGGGTCGACGGGCACGTGCGCGCCGCCGGCCTTGGCGATGGCGAGCACCGCGGCGACCATCTCGAACGAGCGCGGGAAGGCCACGGCGACCAGCTTTTCCGGGCCGACGCCATGCCGGATGAGCACCCGGGCCAGCTGCGAGGAGTAGTCGTCGAGTTCGCCGTAGTTGATGGAGTGCCCGCGGTAGCGGATGGCGACGCGGTCGCGACCGAGGGCGACGCCGCGGGTGAGCAGCTCGGGCAGCAGCGCGGTGGCCATCACCTCGTCGCCGTGCACGTGGGTGAGCAGTTCGTACTCGTCGGCGTCGAGCAGCGGCAGGTCGCCGATGGCGGTGACGGGCCGGTCCACGATGGCCTCGAGCAGCCGGACGAAGCGCTCCGCGAACACTTCCACGGTGCGCTGTTCGAAAAGGTCGCGCGCGTAGGTGAACACGGCGTGCAGGCCGCTGTCCGCGTCGCCTTCGCGGACGGTCAGCGACAGGTCGAACTGGGAGGTCTGGATGCCGGAGTCCAGGGCGCTGATCCGCAGTCCGGGCAGCTCGAAGTCGCTGTCGGGGGTGTTCTGGAAGGCCAGCATGACCTGGAACAGCGGGTTGCGGGCGGTGGACCGCTCGGGGTTGAGCACCTCGACGAGCCGCTCGAACGGCAGGTCCGCGTGCGCGAAGGCCTGCAGGTCGGCTTCCTTGGTGGCGGCGAGCAGTTCGTGGAAGCGGAGTCCGCCGTCCACGTGCGAGCGCAGCACCAGGGTGTTGACGAACATGCCGATGACGTCGTCGAGGGCGGCCTCGCCGCGGCCCGCGACGGGTGTGCCGATGGCGATGTCGTCGGTGCCGGACAGTCGCGCCAGGAAGAGGGCCAGCGCGGAGTGCACGACCATGAACAGGGTGGCGTTCTGCTCGCGGGCGATGCGCGCCAGACCCTGCTGGAGTTCGGCGTCGATGTGGAAGGGCACCAGGCCGCCGCGGAAGCTGGACACCGGCGGGCGCGGGTGGTCGGCGGGCAGGTTGAGCTCGTCGGGCAGCCCGGCCAGCGCGGTGCGCCAGTAAGCGGCCTGTTCCGAGATCAGGCTCTGCTCATCGGTTTCCGAGCCCAGGACGGTGCGCTGCCACAGGCTGTAGTCGGCGTACTGGACGGTGAGCGGGGTCCACGCGGGCGCGGCGCCGGCCGAGCGCGCGATGTAAGCGGTCATCAGGTCGCGGGCCAGCGGGCCCATGGACCAGCCGTCGGCGCTGATGTGGTGGGCGACCAGCACGATCACGTGCACGGCGGGTTCCACCTCGAAAAGGCGGACGCGCAGCGGGATCTCGCGGGTGACGTCGAAGCCGGTGGCCAGCAGTGTGCCGATCAGTTCGGGCAGGTCGGCGGCCGCGGCGGGCTCGGCGGTGAGTTCCGGCACCGCCTGCTCGGCGGGCAGCACCACCTGGTGGGCCGCTCCCCCGCTCTGCGGGTACACCGTCCGCAGTGTCTCGTGGCGGGCAACCAGGTCCGCGACGGCGTGCCGGAGGGCCTCGACGTTCAGTGCGCCGTCCAGTCGCAGGGCCATCGGGATGTTGTAGGCCGTTGCGGCGGTGTCGAACTGGTTGAGGAACCACATCCGCTGCTGGGCCAGTGACAACGGCACGAGCTCGGGGCGCTGCCCCGCCACCAGTGGCGGGCGGCGGCGGCCACCGGCGGTCGAGACGCGGCGCGCGAGTTCGGCGACGGTGGTCGCCTCGAAAAGGTCGCGCACGCCCAGCCCCGACTCGAGCGCGGTGTTGATGCGGGCCACGACCTGGGTCGCGACCAGCGAGTTGCCGCCCAGACGGAAGAAGTCGTCGTCGGCGCCGACACGGTCGACACCGAGGACCTCGCCGAAGACCTGCGCCACGGCCTCTTCCTCGCCGGTCGCGGGGGCACGGAATTCAGCGGATGCGGCCGCCTGCGGTGCGGGCAGCGCACGGCGGTCGAGCTTGCCGTTGCCGGTGAGCGGCAGTGCGTCCAGCACACCGACCACGTCGGGAACCATGTAGCTGGTGAGGAATTCGGAGACGGCGTTTCGCACGGTGTCCGGATCGAGCACCGCGCCTCGTTCCGCGACCACGTAGCCGACCAGCCGATCGCCGATATGTTCGTCGCGGTGGACGGTCACGGCGGCCTGGCTCACGCCGGGGCACCGCAGCAACGCGGCCTCGATCTCGCCCAGCTCGATGCGGAAACCGCGCAGCTGTACCTGCTGGTCGCTGCGGCCCGCGTACTCGAGCACCGGATCGGCGCCGGCCCAGCGGCCGACGTCGCCGGAGCGGTACATGCGGGAACCGGGCGGGCCGAACGGATTCGCCACGAATCGGACCGCGGTGAGGCCCGGGCGGCCCAGGTAGCCGCGGGTGAGCTGGTCGCCCGCGATGTACAGCTCGCCACTCACCCCGAACGCGGCCGGATGCAGGCGGCCGTCGAGCACGTAGCTTCGCAGGCCGGGCAGCGCACGGCCGATGACGCTGGCCGGATTTCCGGTCGCGGACTCGTCGAGGGCCAGGAACGAGACGTGCACCGTGGTTTCGGTGATTCCGTACATGTTGACCAGACGCGGAGCGTTGTCCGGATGCCGGTCGTACCAGCGCCGCAGCCGGCGCAGGTCGAGGGCCTCGCCGCCGAAAATGACCTCGCGCAGCACGAATTCGCGGTCGTCGGTCGCGGCCCGGTCCGCCTCGATGAGCTGGTAGAAGGCCGACGGCGTCTGGTTGAGGACGGTGACGCCCTCCTGGATCAGCAGCTCCCGGAACTGTTCGGGCGACCGCGAGGTCAGGTAGTCGACCACGACCACGCGCCCGCCGGTGGCCAGCGCGCACCACAGCTCCCAGACCGAGAAGTCGAAGGCGAAGGAGTGGAACAGGGTCCAGACGTCGGAACTATCGAATCCGAACAACGGTCCGGCGTTCGCGAACAGCTGCACCACATTCCGGTGCGTGACGCCGACGCCCTTCGGGACGCCGGTGGAGCCCGAGGTGTAGATGACGTAGGCCAGCTGATCGGGCGACAGCGGTGCGACACGCTCCACGTCGGCCACCATGGTGTCGGAGAACCCGGCGGCCTCGTCCAGCAGGACGACCGGAAGATCGGTGCCGGGCAGTCGATCCCGTTCGGCGGCCGTGGTCAGCACACAGACCGGGGCGCCGTCGGAGAGCACGAATTCGAGCCGCTGCCGCGGGTAGGTGGTGTCGATCGGCAGATAGGCCGCACCCGCGGTGAGCACCGCGAGCAGGGCGACAGGCAGTTCTTCGGTCCGCGGAACCGCCACCGCCACCAGGCTTTCCGGCCCGGCGCCGCGTGCGATGAGCGCCCGCGCGAGCTGGTTCGCCCGGCGCTGCAGCTCACCGTAGGTCAGTTGCGACGCCCCCGCGCGGACCGCGATGGCGTCGGGCGCGCGGCGGGCCTGTTCGGCGATGAGCTGGGCCAGTGTCGCCGCCGGGATCGGGCCGCCGGGGAGCTGCCAGGCTTCGAGCAGCAGCTCCCGTTCGCCGACCGCGAGCAGGTCGATGTCGCCGACCACGACGTCCGGACGGGAGGCGATCGCGACCAGCAGTCGCCGGAAGCGGTCCGCGAAGCCGCGCACCGTCGCCGCGTCGAAGAGGTCGGTGGCGTAGGTGAACAGGGCGGTCAGGCCGCCGGCCGCGCCGGCCTTCTCGGTCAGCGTGAGCTGGAGGTCGAACTTGGCGATCGGGACCTCGAGGTCGACGGCCGAGACCGCGACGTCGGGCAGTTCCAGTGCGGCGGGGCCGGTGTTCTGGAAGGTGAGCATGGCCTGGAACAGCGGATGGCGGGCCTGGGAGCGGGACGGTTCGAGCACCTCGACCAGCCGTTCGAACGGCGCGTCGGCATGTTCGAAGGCGGCGAGGTCGGTGGCCCGGGTCCGCGCCAGCAGCTCGGTGAACGAGCCCGCCGGATCCACGTCGGTGCGCAGCACCAGGGTGTTGACGAACATGCCGATGAGATCGTCGAGTTCGGCCTCACCGCGACCGGCCACGGCGGTGCCGACAGCGATGTCGCGGGTGCCCGACAACCGGGCCAGCAGGGCCGCGTAGGCAGCGTGCACGACCATGAACAGGGTCGCGTTGTTGGCCTGTGCGACGCGGTTCAGCGCCGCGTGCACATGCTGGTCGATCTCGAAGGCGACGTCCGCGCCGCGACCGGAGGCGACGGCGGGCCGCGGCCGGTCCGCGGGCAGATCCAATTGGTCTGCCAGCCCGGCCAATTCGGCACGCCAGTAGCCGATCTGCCGGGCCAGCGGTGATGCCGGATCGGACTCCTCGCCGAGCGCTTCGCGCTGCCACAGCGTGTAGTCCGCGTACTGCACGGCCAACGGGGCCCACCCCGGCGCATCGCCGCGCAGGCGATGGAAGTACGCGGTCATCAGGTCGCGGGTCAGCGGGCCCATCGAGAAGCCGTCGCCCGCGATGTGGTGGACCACGCAGACCAGCACGTGATCATCCTCGGCGAGGCGCAGCAACCGTACGCGCAGCGGCGGTTCGGCGGTCACGTCGAACGGCGCCAGGGCGGCTTCGGCGACGGCCGCCGGGAGATCCGCCTCGGTGACGGCCTGCACCGGCAGCGCCGGTACCGCGTCGGCCGCGCCCACGTCCAGCACCTGCTGGTAGCCGACGCCCACGTGCTCGGGATACACCGTCCGCAGCACTTCGTGCCGCTCGATCAGGTCCCGGACCGCGGCACGCAACGCGATCACGTCCAGTGGACCGGTGACGCGCAGGGCCGCGGGCAGATTGTAGGTGGCCGCGGCGGCGTCGAAGCGGTTGAGGAACCACATGCGCTGCTGCGCGTAGGACAGCGGGATCAGCTCCGGGCGCGGCATGGGCCGCAGCGGGGCGGCGCCGGCGACGGCCGAATCGGCCAGCGCGTCCAGGGAATTCGCGAGTTCGGCGACGGTCGGGTGCTCGAACAGGGCGCGGACCGGGACCCGGGCGCCGATGGCCGCGCCCAGGCGGGCCACCACCTGGGTGGCGTTGAGCGAGTTGCCGCCGAGTTCGAAGAAGTCGTCGTCGGCGCCGACGCGGTCGGCGCGCAGCACGGTCGCGAAGATCTCGGCCACCGTCTGCTCGGCGGCCGTGGCGGGCTCGCGGTATTCGCGGGCCTGGAGCTGCGGCACCGGCAGCGCCTTGCGGTCGAGCTTGCCGGAGGCGTTGAGCGGCATGGCCTCCAGACGCACCACGGCCGAGGGCACCATGTAGGAGGGCACGGATTCGCGGGCGTGGGCGAGCAGGTCGGTATCGGTGACCTGCGCGTCCTCGAGGACGACATAGGCGACCAGGCGGTCGCCGGTCTCGCCGCGCACCAGGGAGACGGCGGCGCGGTGCACGGCGGGATGGCCGAGCAGCACGGTCTCGATCTCGCCGAGTTCGATGCGCTGGCCGCGCAGCTTGATCTGGAAGTCGCTGCGGCCCAGGTATTCCAGGGCGTGGCCGGTGCCGGCCGAGCCGGCGAGTTCAGCATCGCCGGACGGCACCCAGCGGACCACGTCGCCGGTGCGGTAGAGCCGCTGCCCGTTCTCGTGGGCGACGAAGCGTTCGGCGGTCAGCGCGGGCGCGCCGAGGTAGCCGCGCGCCAATTGCACACCGGCGACATACAGTTCACCGGCCGCGCCGAACGGCACGGGGCGCAGCTGCCGGTCCAGCACCAGGACCCGGGTGTTGGCGACGGGGCCGCCGATCGGCACGGCGACACCGTGGGTGTGCTCGGCCGGGTGGGCGGTGACCACGGTGGCCTCGGCGGGGCCGTACCAGTTCACCAGCCGCGTATCCGGCAGCGCCGCCGCGAATTTCGTGGCGCTCTCGGCGGACAGCGCCTCACCGGCGGCGAACACCCAGCGCAGCGAGGGGTGCCGCCGGGCCGCGCCGTCGAGGTAGGCGTCGAGCATGGACGGCACGAAATGCACGGAGGTGACCGCGTATTCGTCGATCACCCGCGCGATGTAGGCCGGGTCGCGGTGCCCGTCCGGCTCGGCGACCACCACGGTCGCGCCGGTCTGCAAGGGCCAGAACAGCTCCCAGGTGGAGATGTCGAAGGTGATCGGCGTCTTGTGCAGCACCACGTCGCCGGGACGGTGCGGGTAGGTGCGCTGCGACCAGCGGAACTGGTTGGCCATCTGCCGGTGGGTGATCACCACGCCCTTGGGGCGGCCGGTGGAGCCGGAGGTGTAGATGACGTAGGCGGCATTGTCCGGGCGCACCGGCGCGGGGGCCACCTCGACGAACTGGTCCGCGCCCGCGAGCGCGTCCACGAAGAACAGCGGGACGCCGGAAGCGGTGTCGAAGTCGTCCGCGGCGCGGGTGAGCACGCACACCGGAGCGGACCCGGCCAGCACGTACTCGTTGCGCTCGGCCGGATGGTCGGGGTCGACCGGCACGTAGGCGCCGCCGGACCGCAGCACCGCATAGACGGCCACGACCAGGTCGATGCTGCGCCGCATGGCCACGGCCACCCGGGATTCCGCGCCGACGCCGCGCAGGGTGAGCTCCTGTGCCAGGCGGCGGGACCGGGCGTCGAGCTCGGCGTAGGTGAGGCTGGTGCGGCCGAAGACGACGGCGGGGGCGTCGGGAGTCCGGGCCACCTGGGCGTCGAACAGGGTGAGCAGCGTCGAATCGTCCCGCAGCTCGGGCACATCGGTGGCGTTGACCTCCGCCAGCGCGTGGCGCTCGCCGTCGAGCAGCGCGTCGATCTCGGCCACGCGGGCCCGCGGATCGGCGGCGATGCGGCCGAGCAGCGCCGCGAGCCGGTCGGCGATGGCCTGCGCGGCGTCCTCGTCGAAGAGGTCGCGCAGATACTTCACGCCGAAGCCGAGACCCTTGCCGCGCGGCTGCACCATGACGGTGAGCGGGTAGTGGGTGCCGTTGGTCGCGGACGCCCCGAGGATGCCCGCGCCGTCGATGGGCGCGGCGGCGTCGTCGAGCGACTCCTCGTCCACCGGGAACGAGGCGAACACCACGATGGAGTCGAAAAGCCCGTCGACTCCGGCGATCTCCTGGATCTCGCCCAGGCCGACGTAGTGGTGGTCGAGCAGGGCGGCCTGCTCGTCCTGCAGCGACCGCAGCACCTGCGCGAGGGTGTCGCCCGCGTTCAGCCGCACCCGCACCGGGATGGCGTTGAGGAACAGGCCGATCATGGTCTCGATGCCCGCCAGCTGCGGCGGACGGCCGGAGACGGTGGCGCCGAAGACCACGTCGTCGCGGTCGGTGCTGCGGCCGATGAGCAGACCCCACGCGGCCTGCACGACGGTGTTGAGCGTGACGCCGGCGTCGTGGGCCACCTTGGTCAGGGTGGCGGTGTCGGTCTCGGACAGCGTGAAGGTGATTTCGCCGATGCCCGAAGTGATCTCACGGGAGGGGTCGACCGCGGCCAGCGGGGTCGGATCGTCGAATCCGGCCAGGGTCTCGCGCCAGGCCTCGCGCGCAGCGCCGTGGTCGCGGGCGGCCAGCCAGGCCAGGTAGTCGCGGTACGGGCGCACCGCGGGGATCCGGGAGGCGTCGCCGTCGGCCGCGTAGAGCAGCAGCATGTCCTGCACCAGCAGCGGCATGGACCAGCCGTCGATGAGGATGTGGTGGCTGGTGACGCATACCCGGTACGCTCCACCTCCCTGCGCTTGATCGGCGGCGGTCCGGAACAGGGTGATGCGCAGCAGCGGGCCCGCGCCCATGTCGAAGTGGCGGGCCACGTCGAAGGCCATGAGCCGGTCGGTCTCGGCCAGCGCCTCGGCGGGTTCGCGGTCGCTGAGATCCAGGTACTGCCAGGGCAGTTCGACGTCGTCGAGGATGACCTGCAACGGATTGCCCGCGCTGTCCTCGGCGAAGACGGCCCGCAGGTTGACGTGCCGTTCCAGCATGGCGCGGGCGGCGGCGTGCACGCGCTCCACGTCGATCTCACCGGCCACGTCGAGGGCGAACTGCACCATGTAGGCGTCGACCGAGGATTCGGCCAGGCGGGCGTGGAACAGCATGCCGGACTGCAGCGGCGTCAGCGGCCACACCTCGGACAGGTTCGGGTACCGCTCGCGCAGCCGCGCCTCGTCGGCCGCGTCCAGCTCGACCAGCGGGCCGGTCGCGAGTTCCTCGGTGGCGGTGGCGTTCTCGACCGGCACCGCGACCTCGGCCAGCGCGGCCACGGTGCGGGCGGCGAACATCTCGCGCGGCTTGAAACCCAGGCCGCGGGCGCGCGCCCGGGACACGATCTGGATGGCGGTGATGGAATCCACGCCGAGGCTGAAGAAGTCGTCGTCGAGGCCGACCCGGTCCAGGTGCAGCACCTCGGCGATGACCTCGGCCACCGCCTGCTGCGCGGGGGTCTCCGGCGCGCGGTATTCGCCGATCTCGAGCTGCGGTTCGGGCAGCGCGCGGCGGTCCAGCTTGCCGGCGGGGGTCAGCGGGATCTCGTCGAGCTCCATGATGGCGGCGGGCACCATGTGCGCGGGCAGCGCCCGTTCCGCCAGCTCGGACAGTTGCAGGGTGTCGATCGAATAGCCCGGGGCGGCATGCACATACGAGACCAGCGCGGTGGCGCGCCCGTTCACCTCGTGGCCGATGGTCACCGCGAAGTCGACCGACTCGTCGCCCGCCAGCACGGCGTCGATCTCGCCGAGTTCGATGCGCAGGCCGCGGATCTTGACCTGGAAGTCGTTGCGGCCCAGGTACTCCAGTTCCCCGGCGGCATTGGCGCGCACCAGGTCGCCGGTGCGGTAGAGCCGGGAACCGTTGACCTCGAACGGATTCGCCACGAAGCGCGACGAAGTCAGTTCGGGGCGGGCGTGATAGCCGCGGGCCAGCAGCGCGCCCGCGATGTACAGCTCGCCGGGCGCGCCCGCCGGGACCGGCCGCAGCCGCTCGTCCAGCACGTACGCCGTCGCGCCGCGGACCGCCGCACCGATGGTGACCGTGCGGTCGGCCGCCAGCGGATCGGAGATATTGGTGGCGATGGTGGCCTCGGTGGGGCCGTAGGCATTGAAGAACCGGCGGTTGCCCGACGGGCTCGTCGACCATCGGCGCACCAGCTCCGGCGACACCGCCTCGCCGCCGCCGACGATGGACTCCATGCCCGTCAGCTGCTCGGGATCCAGGGAGGCCAGCACCGATGGCGTGATCAGGCCGTGTGTGACGCCCTCGCGGGCGATCAGCGCGCCCAGCTCCGGGCCGCCGTACACGTCGGGCACGGTGACCACCAGGGTCGCGGCCGCGCCCACGGCCATCAGCAGTTCCATGATGGAGGCGTCGAACGACGGGGTGGCCACGTGCAGCACCCGCGACTCCGGGCCGATGCCGAAGCGTTCCCGCATCTCGGCGGTGAGCGCGGCCAGGCCGGTGTGGGTGACCACGACGCCCTTGGGCAGACCGGTGGAACCCGAGGTGTAGATGGCGTAGGCGGCGTGCTCGGCGCGCAGCGGGCGCACCCGGTCGGCGTTGGTGACGGGTTCGGCGGAGTAGGTGTTCGCGGCGGCCAGGAACTCGTCGGTGTCGATGTCGAGCCACGGCACGGCGGCGGGCAGCGCGGAGCGGGTGTCGGCGACGGTCAGGCCGAGGACCGCGCCGGAGTCGGTGACCATGTGCAGCACGCGGTCGGCCGGGTAGCTGGGGTCGACGGGCACGAAGCCGGCGCCGGTCTTGGCGACCGCCCAGACCGCGACCACGGACTCCACCGAGCGGCGGATGCCGACCGCGACCAGATCCTCCGGGCCGAGACCGCGCGCGATGAGCAGCCGGGCGAGCCGGTTGGAGCGTTCGTCGAGTTCGCCGTAGCCGAGGCGGGCCAGGGCGGCGTCGGCGTCGGCCAGGACGACGGCGGTGCCGCCGGGGTTGGCCTCGACGGCGGTGGCCATGAGTTGCGGCAGGGTCGGGACGTGCGGTCCGCGGCGGGTCCGGGTGGGGCGTACGCGAGCCGTGCGGGTCATGCCTGCACCGCCACGAGCTCGTTCTTCCGGTCCCCGACCACCCGAATCATGCAGCTTGTCCTCATCCTGTCCGTGTTGCTCTACCGCCGCGTGCACCGACAAACTTCATCGGATCCACGTAGGCCGCGTTACTCCGCCCTGCCGGTGGCAGGGTGGTTCGCCGCCCTCGGAGAGGGCGGGTTCACGCGGGGCTTCCCCAGAGTATTCAGCCCGGCGGGCGGGAGAGCCACTCCGGGAGGTCAACCCGTGGTCATCACACCCCACCCGCCCCGGGAAGGGCGATCACGGTGTGACCGGACCACTGCGCGGGGATCGGGAGCGCGTCCACCACCAGGGCCCGCAGATCCTCCAGCTCGGCGGGGTCCACCCGGCCGACGCCGTCGCGTTCGGCGAACAGGTGGGTGACCCATTCGTCGGCGAGTGTCCCGGTCAGGTCGGCGCCCGGCTCGGCCAGCACCATGGACGCCCCGACGCCGCCGGCGGCGATCACCTCCAGCAGCGCGAAGGGATGGTCCACCGCGCCCGTCCGGAAGGTGCGGGATTCGAAGGTCAGCTCCGATTCGCCGCGAATCCGGTCCACCAGGGCCGCCACCGCGTCGTAGCCCAGGGCGGCCCGCCCGGGGGCGGCGAAGGCGGTGTCGTCGCCGCGCAGGGCGCGGGTGCGGTGCGCGTAGGTGACTGGCCGCGCGGATTCGGCGGCGATCTCGGCGGCCACGCCCGGATCGTCGAGGGCCAGCCAGTCGAGGCCGGAGACCGCCATGGGTGTCCCCGTGGTGAGACCGACCTTCATATCCAGTCCGGCCGGGGGCAGCCGGTCGAGGGAGGCCAGCGGCACCGCGGCGGCACCGGCCTTGAGCACCGCCCAGGTGGCCACGGCCAGGTCGACACCGCGGTCCAGACGCAGGCCCACGCCCGTGCCCGGTCCGCAGCCGCGCCCGATGAGGACGCGGGCCAGCCGGGAGGAGCGGGCGTCGAGGTCCTGGTAGGTGACGGATTCGTCGCCGCGGACCAGGGCCGGGCCGTCCGGATCGTCCTCGACCGTGACCGACAGCGACTGCGGCAGCGCGGCGCCGTGGGCGGTGGTGGTGACCATCGGCACGGGGGTGGGCGCGGCCTGCACGCGGGAACGCTCGGCCGAGTCCAGCAGATCGATATCGCCGACCGGCATGTGCGAGTCGGCGGCCACCGCGGCCAGCAGCCGCAGCAGTCGTGCGCCCAGCGCCTCGATGGTCGACTCGTCGAAAAGGTCGGTGGCATAGGAGAACACGACGGCCAGATCGCCGGGGGTCCCGTCGGCGGCGGGCGGGTGCGCCTCGACGCCGATCTGGAGATCGAACTTGGCGGCGGTCAGGTCGGCGTCCACGCCGGAGACGGTCAGCCCCGGTAGTTCGAGTTCGGCGACCTCGTTGTTCTGCAGAGCCAGCACCACTTGCAGCAGCGGGCCCGCGCCGGGCGCGACCGCCTCCACCACCCGCTCATAGGGCAGGTCCGCGTGCGCGAAGGCCGACAGGTCGGTTTCGCGAGCCGCGGCGACCAGGTCGTCGAAGGAGGCGGCGGGGTCCACGGCGGTGCGCAGGGTGAGGGTGTTGACGAACATGCCGACCAGGCCGTCGAGCACCCGTTCGCCACGGCCCGCGACGGCGGTGCCGACCACGATGTCCGAGCTGCCCGACTGCCTGGCCAGCAGTACGGCGAGGGCCGCGTGCATGACCATGAACAGCGACGCGTTGTGGCGGCGCGCGATCCGGTGCAGTTCGGCGTGGATCTCGGCGGGCACCACGTAGTCGACCAGCGCGCCGCGCATGGACGGCGTGGCCGGGCGGGGCCGGTCCAGCGCCAGCGGCGGCCGCACCGGCAGGTCCGCGAGCTGTTCGCGCCAGTACGCCAATTGCGCTGCCGCGACGGAGTTCTCGTCGGTGTCGACGCCGATCATGGCGCGCTGCCAGAGCGCGAAGTCGGCGTACTGCACCGGGAGCGGGGCCCAGCCGGGGGTCTCGCCCTCGGCGCGGGACAGGTAGGCGGTCATCAGGTCGCGGGCCAGCGGGGCGAAGGAAGCGCCGTCGGCCGCGATGTGGTGGGCGACCAGGATCAGCAGGTAGTCGTCGGGCGCGTCACCGGCGAGCAGCCGCAGCCGCACCGGAACCTGTTGCGCCACATCGAATCCGGTACCGACCAGCTGGTGCACGCACGCGCCGATATCGCCGGTGCGCTGCAGTTCGAGGCCGCCCGGTAGCGCCTCGGTGAGCGAGAGCACCTCCTGGTACGGCGCGCCGCCGGGCTCGGATTCCGGGTAGCGGGTGCGCAGGATCTCGTGCCGGGTCAGCACGTCCTCCGCGGCGAGGGTCAGCGCCGTGACGTCGAGCGCGCCGGTGAGCCGGATGACCATGGGGATGTTGTAGGCCGCCGACTCCGGGTCGAGCTGATTGAGCACCCACATGCGCTGCTGCGCCAGCGACAGCGGAACGCGGGCGGGCCGCTCCCCCGCCACCAGCGCGGGCCGGGTGCCCGCCGCCGCGCCCGGAACGATCCGGGCGGCCAGGCCGGAAACCGTTGGGGTCTCGAAGAGTTCGCGCACGGTGACGGTGCCCTCGAGGGCCTCGTTGACGCGGGAGACCGCCCGGGTGGCGATGAGCGAGTTGCCGCCGAGTTCGAAGAAGTCGTCGTCCGCGCCGACTCCCTCCACGCCGAGCAGGTCCGCGAAGACGCCCGCCACGATCTCTTCGATCGGGGTCGAGGGCGCGCGGAATCGGCGGGGCTGGATCAGCGGGGCGGGCAGCGCGCGGCGGTCCAGCTTGCCGGAGGCGTTGAGCGGGAAGGATTCCATCACGGCGACCGCGGACGGCACCATGTAGGCCGGAAGTTGCTGCGCGACAGCCGTTTTGACCTCGGTCGGATCGACGCTGACGCCGGGTTCGCGAACCACGTAGCCGATCAGCTGGTCGCCGGTGACGGCGTCGGACCGCACCACCACGACCGACTGCGCGACACCCGGCTGTGCCAGCAGCGCGGCCTCGATCTCGCCGAGTTCGATGCGCAGGCCGCGCAGTTTCACCTGGAAGTCGGTGCGGCCCAGGTATTCGACCTCGCCTTCAGCGGTCCACTTGACCAGGTCGCCGGTGCGGTACATGCGCTCGCCGTGGCCGAAGGGGTCGGCCACGAAGCGGTCGGCGGTCAGGTCCGGGCGGGCCACGTAGCCGATGGCCAGCTGGTCACCGGCCAGGTACAGCTCGCCCGCGACGCCGGGCGCCACCGGTCGCAAGCGCGAATCCAGCACGTAGAGGCGGGTATTGAAGACCGGCCGCCCGATCGGCACCGAGACCGTGTCGGCGTCGGTCACCTCGTGATAGGTGACGTCGACCGCGGCCTCGGTCGGGCCGTACAGGTTGTGCAGCCGCGCGCCGGTGAGTTCCCGCAGCCGCTGCGCGGTGGGCGCGGGCAGCGCCTCGCCGGAGGCGAACACCTGCCGCAGCGCGGTCCCCGCGAAGCTGCCCTCACCCAGGGTGGACAGGAACATGGCGAGCATGGACGGCACGAAATGCGCCGTGGTGACGCCTTGTTCGGCGATCACCTCGGCCAGGTACATCGGGTCCCGGTGCCCGTCGGGCCGGGCGACGACCAGGCGCGCGCCGGTCTGCAACGGCCAGAAGAACTCCCACACCGACACGTCGAAGGTCGCCGGGGTCTTCTGCAGCACCACGTCGGTGTAGGTCAGCCGGTATTCCGCCTGCATCCAGACCAGGCGGTTGACGATCGCCGCGTGGCTCACCGCCACGCCCTTGGGCCGCCCGGTCGAGCCGGAGGTGAAGATGACGTAGGCGGGGTGCGCGGGCCGCAGGGGTCGCACCCGGTCGAGCTCGCCGATCGGTTCGGCCGAGCGGTGCCGCGCCCGTTCCTCGGCGTCCTCCACCAGCACGGTGGAAATGCCGTCCCCGCCGTCGAATCCGTCGGCGCGGGTGGTGAGCACCAGGCGCGGGCGGGCGGTGTCGAGGATGTGGGCGATGCGGTCGTGCGGCTGTTCGGGGTCCAGCGGCACGTAGGCCGCGCCCGCCTCGACGATGGCGTACATGGCCACCACGAGTTCGGTGGAGCGCCGGATGGCCAGGGCGACCAGGGTTTCCGGTCCGACGCCGTACTCGTCGACCAGTTCGCGGGCGAGGCGGCGGGCGCGCCGGGCGAGTTCGCGGTAGGTGAGGCGTTCGTGCTCGAACACGAGCGCCACGGCGTCGGGGGTACTCGCGACCTGCGCCTCGAACATCGAGACCAGGGTCGGCGCACTGCCGCGCGGCAGGCCCACGGCCGCGACCACGTCGCAGTCGGTGGCGTTCCAGTCGGTGAGGACCCGGCGCTGTTCCTGCTCCGACAGCAGAGCGAGGTCGCCGACCGGGCCGGTGGGGTCGCCGCCGACCAGTTCGAGCACGCGGGCGAACCGGCGCGCGAAGGAGGCGACGGTGCCCTCGTCGAAAAGGTCGAGCGCGTAGGAGAATTCGGCCACCATGCCGGTGCCGTCGCCGTGCTCGTCGACCCGTTCCTGCACGGTCAGTTGCAGATCGAATTTGGCGAATGGCACCTCGAGATCCGCGCCGGAGACGGTCAGGCCGGGCAGGCGCAGGTCGGCGGGCGCCAGGTTCTGGAACGACAGCATGACCTGGAACAGCGGGTTGCGGGCCTGCGAGCGGGCCGGTTCGAGCAGGTCCACCAGTCGTTCGAAGGGCACGTCGGCATTGCCGAAGGCGCGCAGGTCGGATTCGCGGACCCGGCCCAGGAGTTCGGTGAAGCCGAGCGCGGGGTCGACGTCGGTGCGCAGCACCAGGGTGTTGACGAACATGCCGATGAGGTCGTCGAGTTCGGCGTCGCCGCGGCCCGCGACCGGGGTGCCCACGGCGATGTCGCGGGTGCCGGAGAGCCGGGCCAGCAGCACCGCGAGCGCCGCGTGCACGACCATGAAGGTGGTGCCGTTGTGGGCGCGGGCCAGTCGCCGCACGCCCGCGTACACGTCGTCGGCCAGTTCGAAGCGGAAGGTGCCGCCGCGGTAGGACGCGATCGGCGGGCGCGGGCGGTCCGCGGGCAGCACCAGCTCGTCGGGCAGTTCGGCGAGGGTGTCGCGCCAGAACGCGATCTGCCGTGCGATGGCCGAGGTCTCGTCGTCCTCGCTGCCGAGCGCGGCCCGCTGCCAGAGTGTGTAGTCGGCGTACTGGACCGGCAGCGGCTGCCACCGCGGCGCGTCGCCGGAGCCGCGGGAGACGTAGGCGGTCACCAGGTCCCGTACCAGCGGTCCCATGGAGAACCCGTCGGCGGCGATGTGGTGGACCACGCAGACCAGGACGTGTTCGTCCGGTCCCAGCCGCAGGACGCGTAGTCGCAGGGGCGGTTCGGCGGTGACGTCGAAGCCGGTGCCGCCGAGTTCCATGACCCGTGGGGTCAGGTCGGCGAGGTCGATGTCGTCGATCGGAAGTGCCGGGATCGCACGGGAATCGGTGAGGGGCAGCACCTGCTGGTAGCCCTCGCCGTCGACCTCCGGGTAGATGGTGCGCAGCACCTCGTGCCGTTCCACCAGGTCCCGGGCCGCGGCGCGCATGGCGTCCAGGTCGAGTGCGCCGGACAGCCGGACCGCGAGCGGGACATTGTCGACCGCGCTGGCGGGGTCGAACCGGTTGAGGAACCACATGCGCTGCTGTGCGTAGGACAGCGGGACCCGGTCCGGGCGCGGCCCGGCGACCAGTGCGGGCGCGGCGTTCCCGGTGGTGAATTCGTCCTCGACCAGCCGGGCCAGCGCGGACACGGTGGAGGCGTCGAAGAGCACCCGCACCGGCACCCGCGTGTCGAGCGCGTTCCCGATGCGGGCCACGGCCTGCGCGGCCAGCAGCGAATTGCCGCCGAGTTCGAAGAAGTCGTCGTCGGCGCCGACCCGCACCAGGTCCGCGCCGGGCGGGGTGAGCAGACCCGAGAAGATCTCGGCGACGGCCTGTTCCGCGGGCGTGGCCGGGGCCCGGAAGGCGCGGGCGGCGAAGACCGGTGCGGGCAGGCGGGCGCGGTCGACCTTGCCGACCGGGGTCAGCGGGATCTCGTCGAGGGCGACGATGGCCGCGGGAACCATGTAGGCGGGCAGCGACTCTCCCGCGAAGGCCGTCAGGGCGGCGACGTCCACAGTCGCGCCGGGGGTGGGGAGCACGTAGGTGACGAGGGCGGCGGCGCCGGTCGGCAGGGTGGTGCCGAGGGTGACGGCGAAGTCGACGTCCGGATGCGCGGTCACCGCGCTGTCGATCTCCCCGAGTTCGATGCGCAGACCGCGGATCTTGACCTGGAAGTCGGTGCGGCCGTGGTGTTCGAACGTCCCGTCCTCGCGGCGGCGGACCAGGTCGCCGGTGCGGTAGAGCCGCTGCCCGGGTTCGCCGTAGGGGCTCGCGACGAAGCGTTCCGAGGTCAGCCCGGGCCGGTTCAGGTAGCCCATGGCGAGCGCCTGCCCCGCCAGATACAGTTCGCCGATCACGCCGGGCGGCACCGGCCGCAGGCCCGCGTCCAGCACGTACGCGCCGATGCCGGGGAGCAGCGAACCGATGTGGGTGCCGCCGCCGGGCTGTAGCGCGTCGGTGGCGGTGGCGATGGCGGTGACCTCGCTCGGGCCGTATTCGATGAAGAACTCGCGGTCGGGGGTGACCCACCGGTCGACCAGCGCGGACGGCACCCGCTCACCACCGCACATGACGGCCTGCAGGTCCTGCGGCACCGCCGGATCCAGCGATTCCAGCACGGCCGGGGTGATGCAGAGGTGGGTGATGCGTTCGCGGCGTAGCAGTTCGGTCAGTTCCGGGCCGCCGAACACGTGCGGCGGCACCACCACCAGGGTCGCGCCCGCGCTGAACGCCCACAGCAGTTCGACGATGGAGAAGTCGAAGCTGGGGGTGATGAGCTGGGTGAGCCGCGAATCCTCGGTGATGCCACGGGTTTCCCGGCGGGCGGCCAGCACGGCCAGGCCGGCGTGGTCGATGGCCACGCCCTTGGGCTTGCCGGTGGATCCGGAGGTGTAGATGACGTAGGCCAGGTGCTGTTCGGTCAGCGACCGGGTGCGGTCGGCGTAGGAGATGGGGTGCGAGGGCCGGGCGGCGATGCGTTCGGCGCGGGCCGGATCGTCGAGTTCGACCCAGTAGGCGGCGGTTCCGAGACCGCGGCGGTGGGCGGCCACGGTGACGCCG
This sequence comes from Nocardia sp. NPDC059764, assembly GCF_042732555.1. Lineage (NCBI taxonomy): Bacteria > Bacillati > Actinomycetota > Actinomycetes > Mycobacteriales > Nocardiaceae > Nocardia > Nocardia sp. NPDC059764. Next base: position 16,628 of record NZ_JBHWHH010000061.1, on the reverse strand, counting down.
AATTTCGCGCCGGAGTCGGTGAGCATGTGCTCGATCCGGTCGGCCGGGTAGGTCGGGTCCACCGGCAGGTAGGCCGCACCGGTCTTCACGATGGCCCACACCGCGAGCACCGATTCCACCGAGCGCGCGATGGCCATGGCCACCACGTCGCCGGGACCCACGCCCAGCGCGATCAGTTCGCGGGCGACCTGCGAGGACCGCTCGTCGAGTTCGCGGTAGGTGAGCTCGACCAGGTCGGCCGGATCTCCGGTGGGGTTGAAACTGACGGCGACGGCGGTGGCGGAGGATTCGACCGCGGCGGTGAGCAATTGGCCGAAGAATGGGCTGCCGGACCTGCGTCGTCGACTACCACGGGCTGCTCTGCGGGCAGTTTCCATACAGTTGTTCACCTCACAGATACAGCAATCCACACACGTCGAAGGTCTTCGACCAGCCCGAGCCGACAGTGCCTACCGGCCGGGCGAACGCGCACAGCATATCCGCGCACGGCTGGTCCGACCGCTCGAACTGGAAGGACTATCGATGGCAGCGACACGGCGTTGCATGATGTGATCTGCGCCATAGTCATTCGCGATGGCTACCAACGGCGGCGGCGGGAGGTGAATTCCGCCGGCGCCGACGCGGTCCGGGGGGGACCGCTCTGCACGAGGGCTACCGCGACGCAAACGCGGCAGCGTCGTCTCCGCTACTCCGGCGGCACCGTCCCATTGGCCGGCAGCACCGCCACGGTGGCGGTCTGCGCCCACGGCTCGGCGGCCGCGGTGGGGGCGTCGAGCACGACGGCCCGAAGATCCTCGAGCGGAGCCGGATCCAGCTCGCCGAGGCGATCGGCCTCGGCGAAGACGTGGGTGACCCACTCGTCGGCGAGCGCGTCCGACAGTTCCGCGCCGGGCTCGGCGGGCACCAGCACCACCGACGCCCCGACCGCTCCGGCCGCGACCGCTTCGATCATGGCCAGCGCGGAATCCGCGGCGCCGTGATGGAAGGTGCGCGATTCGAAGGTGAGGTCCAGACCGCGGGTGCGGTCCACGGCGGCGGCGAGCTCGTCGTAGGTGAGCGTCCCGTCCGCCGACGTGCGGGCCCGGTCGTCACCGCGCAGCGCGCGAATCCGGTTGGCGTAGGTGACCGGTCGCGCCGATTCGGCCGCGACCTCGGCCGCGGTCTCCGGATCGTCGAGCACCACCCAGTCGATGCCGCGCACGCCCTCGGGCGCGCGGCCGACGGTGATGCCGACCTTCACATCCTGGCCGGGCGTCTCGGCGGCGGCGAACGGCACCATCATGGTGCCCGCCTTGAGCACCGCCCAGATGGCGACCACCTGGTCGACGCCGCGGTCCAGGCGCAGCACCACTCCGGTGCCGGGTCCGCTGCCGCGGGCGATGAGCACCCGGGCCAGCCGCGAGGAGCGGGCGTCGAGTTCGGAGTAGGTGAGCACCTCGTCGCCCCACACCAGGGCGGGGCCGTCCGGGTCGTCCTCCGCGGCGGTGGTGAGCAGCTGGGACAGTGCGGCACCGCGCACGCCGAGCCCGGCAGGTTCCGGCGCGGACTGCGACATCGCCTGCACGGCAACCGATTCCGCGGAGTCGAGCAGTTCGATGTCGCCGACCGGCAGCTGCGGGTCGGCGGCGACGGCGGTGAGCGTCCGTTCCAGCGCCCGCCCGAACGACGCCATCGAGAATTCCTCGAACAGATCGGTGTCGTAGTTGAGGATGACGGCCAGTTCACCGGTCGCGCCGTCCACGCCGGGGCGCGGTTCGACGCTGATCTGCAGATCGAATTTGGCGGTGGCCAGGGCGGTGTCGACGGCGGCCACGGTCAGCGCTCCGCCTCCCCGCGCTGCCGGCAGTTCCAGCACCGGGGTTTCGGTGTTCTGCAGCGAAAGCACCACCTGCAGCAGCGGATTCGCGGTGGTGCGGGCGGTGAGCTCGGAGACCCGTTCGAACGGGATGTCCGCGTGCGCGAACGCCGACAGGTCGGTCTCGCGGGCCCGCTCGACCAGCTCGTCGAACGACGCGGCCGGATCCACCTGGGTCCGCAACGTCAGCGTGTTGACGAACATGCCGACCAGATCGTCGAGCGCGCGTTCGCCGCGGCCCGCGACGGCGGTGCCGAGCACCACGTCGGTGCTGCCCGACAGCCGCGACAGCCAGGCCGCCACCGCCGCGTGCACCACCATGAACAGTGACGCGTTGTGCTGGCGCGCCAGGCGATTCAGGCCCGTGTGCACCTGCGGCGACAGCGTGAAGTCGAGCAGCGCGCCGCGCATGGACGCCACCGCCGGGCGCGGCCGGTCCAGCGGCAGCATCGGGCGGTCCGGCAGTCCGGCCAGCTGGTCGCGCCAGAACGCGATCTGCGCGGCGGCCGCCGAATCGGCGTCGTCCTCGAGGCCGAGCGCGGCCCGCTGCCACACCGCGTAGTCCGCGTACTGGACCGCGAGCGGCTGCCAGGCCGGGGCCTCGCCCGCGGCGTGCGCGAGGTACGCGGTCATCAGGTCGCGGGCCAGCGGCGCCATGGACGCGCCGTCGGCGGCGATGTGGTGAGCCACCAGGACCAGCAGGTAGTCGTCCGGGTCGTCGCCGGTGATGAGCCGGACCCGCACCGGAACCCGCTGCGCCACATCGAATCCGGTGCCGACCAGCGCGCCGATCCGGCCGCCGATATCGCTGGCCCGCTCCACCTCGAGACCGTGCGGCAGCACGTCGGCGACCGAGAGGATCTCCTGGAAGGCGGGCCCGCCCGGCGTGGTCTCCGGGTAGCGGGTGCGCAGCACCTCATGGCGGGTGAGCACGTCCTCGACGGCGTGGCGCAGGGCGGGCACGTCGAGCGCGCCGGTGAGCCGGATGACCATCGGGATGTTGTAGACGGGGGAATCCGGGTCGAGCTGGTTGAGCACCCACATGCGCTGCTGCGCCAGCGACAGCGGAACGCGGGCGGGCCGCTCCCCCGCCACCAGCGCCGGCCGCGCCCCGGTGCCCGCACCCGGCACGATGCGCGCGGCGAGCCCGGAAACCGTTGCGGTCTCGAAGATCTCGCGCACCGCGACGGTGGTGTCGAGGGCGGCGTTGATCCGCGCCACCGCCCGGGTCGCGATGAGCGAGTTGCCGCCCAGTTCGAAGAAGTCGTCGTCCGCGCCGACCCGGTCGGCGCCGAGCAGCTCGCCGAACACCCCGGCCACGATCTCCTCGATCGGGGTCGACGGGGCGCGGAAGCTCTTGGCCTCGAACACCGGTGCCGGGAGCGCCTTGCGATCCAGCTTGCCGGAGGCGTTGAGTGGGAACTCGTCGAGCACGACGATCGCGCTGGGCACCATGTACGCCGGAAGCGACCGGGCCAGACCGGCTTTCAGCTCCTCGGGGGTGGTGTCGGCGGCGACGGCGTAGCCGACCAGCTGGTCGCCGGTGTGCGCGTCGGCGCGCACCACGACCACCGACTGCGCGACGCCCGGTTGTGCCAGCAGCGCGGCCTCGATCTCGCCCAGTTCGATGCGCAGACCGCGCAGCTTCACCTGGAAGTCGGTGCGGCCCAGGTACTCCAGCTCGCCCTCGGCGGTCCACTTCACCAGATCGCCGGTGCGGTAGAGGCGTTCGCCGGCGCCGAACGGGTCGGCGACGAAGCGGTCCGCGGTCAGGTCCGGGCGTTCGACGTAGCCGCGCGCCAGCTGCACACCCGCCAGGTACAGTTCGCCCGCGACCCCGGCCGGGACCGGGTTGAGGCGGGAATCCAGCACGTAGACACGGGTATTGAAGACAGGACGCCCGATCGGCATCGACACCGTGTCGGCGTCGACGGCCTCGTGATAGGTGACGTCGACGGCGGCTTCGGTCGGGCCGTACAGGTTGTGCAGGCGGGCGCCGGTCAGCTCGCGCAGCTGTCGCGCGGTCGGCGCGGGCAGCGCCTCACCGGAAGCGAACACCTGCCGCAGGCTGTGTCCAATGTGCCCCTCCGCTTCGCTCCGGGGCGGGTTCGCGGCGCTGGAGGTCTCGTTCTTCCCTCCCTCCGCTCCTCCAAGGCGCAGGTCTATAGGAGCCGTTCGCTCCCCCGCTCCACTCAGTCCAGAACGCGCGCTCCGCCTCCCCGCGCTTGCGCCGCGAACCAGTGCGCCGGTCTCGCCCAGGGCCGAGACGAACATCGACAGCATGGACGGCACGAAATGCGCGGTCGTGATGCGCTGTTCGGCGATGATCTGCGCCAGGTACACCGGATCGCGGTGGCCGTCCGGCTTGGCGACCACCAGGCGCGCACCGGTCTGCAAGGGCCAGAAGAACTCCCACACCGACACGTCGAAGGTGGCCGGAGTCTTCTGCAGCACAGCGTCGTCGGCGGTCAGCGCGTATTCGTGCTGCATCCACACCAGGCGGTTGACGATGGCGCGGTGCTCGACGGCGACGCCCTTGGGGCGGCCGGTCGAGCCGGAGGTGAAGATGACGTAGGCGGCGTGCTCGGGGCGCAGCGGTCGGACGCGCTCGGCCTGGGTGATCGGCGCGCCGCCGAGGGCCCGCGCGGACGCCTCGGCCCGTTCGACCGACAGGGTGGCGACATCCCTTGCCCCGGCCTCGAATTCGTCCGCTTCCGCGATGAGCAGCAGTCGAGGCCGCGCGGTGTCGAGGATGTGGCCGATGCGGTCGGCGGGCTGGTCGGGGTCCAGCGGCACGTAGGCCGCACCGGCCTGCAGCACCGCGTACATGGCCACGACCAGCTCGGTCGACCGGCGCAGGGCCAGGGCCACCAGCGATTCCGGCCCGACACCTTCGGCGATCAGCAGTCGCGCCAGGCGGTTGGAGCGTTCCGCGAGCTCACGGTAGGTCAGCGTCTCATCCGCGAAGACCAGTGCGACGGCGTCCGGGGTCGCCGCCGCCTGGGCGTCGAACCGCGAAACCAGGGTCGCCGCAGCGCCTTCGGGCAGCGTGGCCGCCACGTCGAAGCCGGTGGCGTTCCAGTCGGTCAGCACCCGCTGCCGTTCCCCGGCGGAGAACAGCGCCAGATCGCCGACCGGCGCGGCCGGGTCGGCGGTCAACGCGGCCAGCACCCGCTGGAAGCGGGCGGCCAGTTCGGCGACCGTGGCGGCGTCGAAAAGGTCCATGGCGTAGGAGAACTCGGCGGCCATGCCGGTGGCGTGGCCCCGCTCGTCGAGCGATTCCTGCAGGGTGAGCTGCAGATCGAACTTGGCGAACGGGATCTCCAGGTCCGCGCCCGCCACCGTGAGGCCGGGCAGTTCCAGCCGGGTGGGGGCCATGTTCTGGAAGGTCAGCATGACCTGGAACAGCGGGTTGCGGGCCTGCGAGCGGGCCGGGTCCAGCAGTTCCACCAGGCGCTCGAACGGCACGTCGGCGTGACCGAAGGCGCGCACGTCGTTCTCGCGCACCGCCGCCACCAGCTCGGTGAAGGAGGCGGCGGGGTCGATGTCGCTGCGCAGCACCAGCGTGTTGACGAACATGCCGATCAGGTCGTCGAGTTCGGCCTCGCCGCGCCCGGCCACCGGGGTGCCGATGGCGATGTCGCGGGTGCCGGAGAGCCGGGCCAGCAGCACCGCGAGCGCGGTGTGCACCACCATGAACAGCGTGGTGTTGTGGGTTTCGGCGAATCGGCGTGCGGCCGCGTAGATCTCGTCGTCGAACCGGAAGTTGTGGTTGCCGCCGCGGTAGGAGGCGACGGCGGGCCGCGGCCGATCCCAGGGCAGCACCAGTTCGTCGGGCAGGTCGGCGAGGTTCTCGCGCCAGTAGGCGATCTGGCGGGCCAGCGGCGAGTCCGGGTCGTCCTCGCTGCCCAGCGATTCCCGCTGCCACACCGCGTAATCGGCGTACTGCACGGGGAGCGGGGCCCACTGCGGAGCGGCCCCGTTCATGCGCTGCGCGTACGCGGTGACCAGGTCCCGGGCCAGCACGCCGATCGAGACGCCGTCGGCGGCGATGTGATAGATCGCGGCGACCAGCACGTGCTCGTCGGGCGCGAGGCGCAGCAGGCGCAGGCGCAGCGGCGGCGCGGCGGTGACATCGAAGCCCGCGCCGACCACTTCGGCGACCCGGTCGGCGATCTCGGCGGCATCGATCTCGGTGACCGGCAGTTCGGGCAGGGCCCGCGGATCGGTGGCGGGCAGCACCTGCTGGAAGCCCTCGCCGTCGACCTCGGGGTAGATGGTGCGCAGCACCTCGTGGCGGGCGACCAGGTCCGCGGCGGCGGCGCGCATGGCGTCCACGTCGAGGGCGCCGGTGAGCCGCACCGCGAGGGGCATGTTGTCGACCGCGCTGTTCGGGTCGAAGCGGTTGAGGAACCACATGCGCTGCTGCGCGAAGGAAAGCGGCACCCGGTTCGGGCGGGGCAGCGAGCCGAGCACGGGCCCGGTGGCGGCCGGGGCCGTCTCGCCCTCGAGACGGCGGGCCAGTTCGGCCACGGTGGAGCCGTCGAACAGCACGTGCACCGGCACCCGCACGCCGAGGGCGGTGCCGATGCGGGCGGCGGCCTGGGCGGCGAGCAGCGAGTTGCCGCCGAGTTCGAAGAAGTCGTCGTCCGCACCGACCCGGGCGTCCGGATTGTCGGGAATCAGCAAGGCGGCGAACACGTCCGCGATGACTTCCTCGGCCCGGGTCGACGGAGCGCGGAACTCGCGGGCCGCGAACACCGGCTCCGGCAGGGCATTCCGGTCCAGCTTGCCGACCGGGGTCAGCGGGATCTCGGCCAGCACCACGATGGCCGTGGGCACCATGTACGCGGGCAGCGACTCGCCGACGTGCGCGGCCAACGCCGCGGTATCCACGGTCACGCCCGGGCGGGGCAGCACGTACGAGACCAGGGCGGTCGCGCCCGACGGCAGCGCCCGGCCCAGGGTCGCGGCGAAATCCACGTCCGGGTGCGCGCTCAGGGCATTGTCGATCTCGCCCAATTCGATCCGCAGACCGCGGATCTTGACCTGGAAGTCGGAGCGGCCCAGATACTCGATGACGCCCGGCTGCTCGGATTCGGCCGGATTGCGGCGCACCAGGTCACCGGTGCGGTACAGCCGCGAACCCGGGGATCCGGCGGCCTCGCCGAACGGGCTCACCACGAAACGCTCGGCGGTCAGACCGGGGCGGCCCTGGTATCCCTGCGCCAGTGCGGGTCCCGACAGGTACAGCTCGCCGACCACGCCGTCCGGCACCGGCCGCAGCCGCGAATCCAGCACGTACGCACCGACACCCGCGATGGCGGCGCCGATGGTGATGGGCTCGCCCGGCAGCAGCGGGGCGCTGGAGGTGGCGAGAATGGTCGCCTCGGTGGGGCCGTAGCCGTTGAAGAAGGAGCGCTCATCGGTCGCCCAGCGCGACACCAGTTCCGGGCCGAACTTGTCGCCGGCCACCACGACGGTGGTCAGCTCGCTGAGCCCGGCCGGATCCACCGATTCCAGCGCGCCGGGCGTGATGAACACGTGGGTGACGCTCTCGCGGTCCAGCAGCTCGGCCAGTTCCACACCGCCGAAGACACCGGCGGGCGCGATGACGAGGGTCGCACCCGCGGTGAAGGTCAGCAGCAGTTCCAGCACCGAGACGTCGAAGCTGGGAGAACAGACGTGCAGCACCCGCGAATCCGCGGAGACCGCGTAGTGCTCACGTTCGGCGGCCACCAGCCCGGCCAGGCCGGTGTGGGTGACCACCACGCCCTTGGGCTTGCCGGTGGAACCGGAGGTGTAGATGACGTACGCGGGGTGCTGCTCGGTGAGCGTGCCCACCCGGTCGGCGTAGGAGATCGGGTGGTCCGGGTGCGCGGCGATGCGCTGCTGCTGTGCCGGATCGTCGAGTTCGATCCAGGTGGCGGCGTCGCCCAGCCCCGCGCGGTACTCCCGGGTGGTCAGGCCCAGCACCGCGCCGGAGTCGGTGAGCAGGTGTTCGATGCGGTCGGCCGGGTACGCGGGGTCGACCGGCACGTAGGCCGCGCCGGTCTTGGCGATGGCCCAGACCGCCAGCACGGATTCGATCGAGCGGGTGATGCCGATGGCGACCATATCGCCGGGGCCGACGCCGCGGGCGATCAGTTCCCGGGCCAGCTGCGAGGAGCGCGCGTCCAGCTCGCGGTAGCTGATCTCGCGCTGATCGGCCGGATCCCCGGTCGGGTTGAAGCGGATGGCGATGGCGTCACCGGCGGATTCGACCGCCGCGGTGAGCAACTGCCCGAAGAGTGGGCTGCCGGACCGACGCCGACGAGTACCGCGTGCTGTACGGCGGGCAGTATCCATACGCGTGCATTCACCTCTCGGGTTGGTCTTTTCCGCAGCCGAAGACACTCGGCGGACCCACCAAAACTGACGTCTGTTCCCGGGACGTCAAAAGGTCAGCGGACGGAAACAATCATATCGATGCTCGCGAAGTGCCCCGAGCAGCCATGCATGATGAATATCGCTGACCAGCGAGAAGTGTTGCTGTGAGGTGACTTGCGCCACAGACCCCTAGAGCCAGCCGCGGCGTGTCGCCTGCACTCCGGCCTGGAAACGGGTGCTGGCGCCCAGCCGTTCGAGCAGACTCGCGGTGCGGCGCACCACCGTTCGGCGCGACAGGCCCAGCCGGCGCGCGATGGTGTCGTCGGTCGCGCCCATGCTCATCAGGGTGAGGATGGCCTTGTCCCGATCGTCGAGCGCCTCGGACGGGTTCACCGAGATCGGCGTGGCGGTCAGCCACAGCGCGTCGAAGGTCTTGACCAGCAGGTCCAGGGTCGGCGACGGGCCGACGCGGACACCCATGGGGTCGCCGCGACGCTCGTCGGTGTGCAGCACCAGCACCGCGCGCCGATCGTCGGCGACGATCAGCTTCATCGGCGGGTCGGCGAGCGTACGCGCCTGCGCGCCAACGGCGTTGGTGGCCAGCACGTGGCGCAGCCGTTCCGGATCCTGGTAGATGGTCTCCTGGTACAGGGTCCGGTAGTCGATGCCGGCGGCGATGCGCGAGGTCTTGAGCTCGAACATCCGCTCCTCGGTCTCCACATCGGAGAGGAACGGCCCGCGTTCGACCACCTTCACGGTGGTATGCGCGGTGTGCTGCAGGTCCTCGAAGTCGGCCAGCAGCTGGCGGCGCTCGTAGACGGCCACCACCGCGCCGTCGGCGTCGGTGGTGCGGCGCACCGAGCGGAAGGTCTCCCCCAGGCGCGCGGCGGCCGACTGCATGCGCAGCATGTCCTGATTACGGCGGCGAGTCTCGGCCTCCGACAAGGCTTCCGGGGCATGCGCGTCGAAACGCACCACGCCCTTCCCGTCGGTGAGCCGGACCACGGCCTCGAGCTGGCACAGCGCCTCCAGCGCGGTCTCGGCCACGCGGGGCGGCACGGTCAGCCGCTCGGCCACCTCGAGCGCCGTCGAACGCGGGTGCTGAACCAGCACCGCGTAGGAACGGCCGTGCACGGAGGCAGGGTCGAAGAGTTCGTCCAGTGTCGTCACCGCACCCACCGGCAGACGCCGGTCCGGAAAACGCCCGGTCATCGCGGGGGCCGGTGAACGATCTACTGGTCCGGTCCCCACTGCTGCTGCATGAGAACGCCCTTGCTGGCTAGCCATGGCAGCGGATCCATCTTGTTGTCGGCGGCATCCCAGATCTCCAGGTGTAGGTGGGGACCGGTGGAGTTACCGCGGTTTCCCACGGAGGCGATCACATCGCCGGTGTTCACCCGCTGGCCCACATTGACGTACATGTCGTTGACGTGTCCATAGACCGCGGTGGTGCCGTCGTCCTGCTTGACGCGCACCCAGAGGCCGAAGCCCGAGGCCGGGCCGGCATCGATGACCGTGCCGCCCATCACCGAGTGGATGGGGGTACCGATCGGGTCGGCGAAGTCGATGCCGTAATGCATTGCGCCCCAGCGCATGCCGAAGCCGGAGGAGAGCTGGCCGTCGACCGGCTTCACCACGCCCGGACCCGGATTGAGCTGCTGCTGGAGGGACTTCAGAGTCTGTTCGGCCTGCGCCAGCGGGGCGGAGATCTCCGGCGGCAGGTTCTGCAGGCCGAAGGGGGCCGGGTTCGGCGCGGGGGCCGCGACCGGGGCCGCGGGGGCGGGCTCGGCGATGGGGGCCGCCACGTCCTTGGCCTGCTTCAGCTCGGCGGTCGCCGCGACGGGGGCGACGTCCTCCGCGATGGTGGCGGCCTTCTCGTCGTGCGTGGGGAGCAGCGGAGCGGCGTGCGCGAGAGCGGGGACCAGCTGCGATCCGGTGCCGATGAGCGCGCCGGCCGCGACCGCGAAACTGGCGGCGGTCTTGACCTTGTCGGTGGCGGCGGGCTCGGCCCGGTGCCGCCTGCGCGAGGTGACGCCAGTGCGGACAGCACCGGAATCACCAAGCAAATCCATGACTGATACGGAGTTCGCGGTCGTTCGGTGATGCGGCACTGCAAGTCCTAGCGCTCGGAGGGTCCGGTAACGATTCGGCATCGCTGTGATGGAAACAGTACTCGCTTGTGACCATTTCGCAACCTTCTGTGCGATAACGCCAGCTCGAGCACTCGAACCCTTGATCACAAACCGTAACCGAAAAGGCACAATGGTGAGATGGTTCTCGACGAGTTGCGTACGCCGATCGTCCTGGCACCCATGGCCGGGGGGCCGTCCACCCCGGAACTGGCCGCCGCCGTGACCGACGCGGGCGGGCTGGGCTTCGTTGCCGCCGGATATCTGCCCGCGAGTGAGCTGGCCGCGCGGATCGCCGCGACGCGGGCGCTCACCGCCGGCGCGTTCGGGGTGAATCTCTTCTATCCCTCCGAACCGAGCCCGACCGATCGGTTCGACACATATGTGAGCGGCCTGGCCGCCGAGTTCCCCGTCGGCGAGCCCCGCTACGACAGCGACGACTGGGACGCCAAGCTCGACCTGCTCACCGCCGACCCCGTCCCCGTGGTGTCGACCACCTTCGGCTGCCCGTCCGCCGCGGAGATCGCGCGCCTGCACGCGGCCGGGATCGAGGTCTGGGTGACGGTCACGACCGTCGCCGAGGCGCGCGAGGCGGTGGCCGCGGGCGCGGACGTGCTGATCGCGCAGGGCGCCGAGGCGGGCGGGCACCGCGGCGTGTTCGTCGACGATCCCGCCGACGACCTCACCGACCCTCTGGGCCTGCTGACCCTGCTGCAACTGCTGCGCGACGCCGTGGACGCCCCGATCGTGGCGGCGGGCGGCATCGCGACCGGCGCGGGCGTGGCCGCCGCGCTCTCGGCGGGCGCGGCCGCCGCGCAGCTGGGCACCGCGTTCCTGCGCTGCCCCGAGGCGGGAACCGCACCGGTGGTGCGCGCGGCGATCGTCGCCGACACCCCGACCATGCTGACCCGCGCCTTCACCGGCCGCCGGGCGCGCGGGCTGCGGAATCGATTCCTGGTGGAGCATCAGGACGCTCCGGTCGCCTACCCCGAGATCCATTACGCCACCGGGCCTTTGCGGGCGGCGGCGCGGGCCGAGGGCAATGCCGACGCGGTGAACCTCTGGGCAGGTCAGGCGCATGCACTGGCGCCGGAGCTACCGGCGGGCGAGCTGGTCCGAACCCTGACCGCGGACGCGAAAAAGGCTCTGGAGCGGGCACTTTCGTCGCGAATCCAGACTTATTGACAACGGATTCCATCTACAATCGGCTGACACCTTCCGCCATCCCATGAGGAGAGCGTTATGTCACTCGACGTACCCACCGCACTACTCGAGCGCGCCGAACGCGGTGAAGTCAGCGACGCAGAGTTCGTCGAATGCGTCCGTAACTCGCTGCCCTACGCCTACGAGGTCGTCAGCCGGGTAGCCGACGATCTGCGTTCCGGCACGGCGGAATACGCCGACAACACCATCGCGCCGCCGGACGAGACGGCCCGCGGCCAGCTGCTGCGGGCCATGGCCTCCGACGCCATTCGCGGCGGCCTGGAACGCCATTTCGGCATCAAGCTCGCCTTCCAGAACTGCCACCGGGTCGCGGCCTTCCCGCTCGCCTCGGTCGGCGGCGACACCTACTCCACCTTCATCTCCACCCGGGCCCAGCTGCTCAACCAGAGCCCGGAACTGCGCAACTGCTGAGCGCCCCATTCGGATTCGGCGCGACCGCGACCCGGTCGCGCCGTTTCCGCGCTACCCCCGCGCCCGGAACCGGCGCACCTCCAGCACCGTCACCCAGATCGATCCCGCGAACGGCGCGACGAAGATCAGATACGCGATCAATGTCTCCAGCCAGCCGTCGAACCCTTCGGAGAACGTCACCGCCAGCACGCCGACGCTCATGATCCCGAAGAACAGCACCCCCACCCCCAGCACCGCCCACCACACCGGCTGCCACGGCCGAATCCCCTCCCGCCGCATCGGCTTCGCCACCGCACCGCCATAACCTCCGGCATACGGCGACGCGAACCCCATCGCCCCGATCATCGGCTGAGCCACCGAACCCATGCCCGGCTGCCCCGTCGCACCCGCCGCGATCCCGCCCGGCAGCGGCGCAGCGCCCGAACCCATCACGCCCGGCAGCGGCGCAGCGCCCGAACCCATGACACCCTGCGGTGGCGTTGCGTCAGAGCTCATCCCGGGCGGCATGCCACCACCTACGCCCGTGCCGGTCGGCGGAAGTGCCCCGCCCGCAGCGATTCGACCGGGCGGCGGAGTCGTACCCGAACCGATCCGGCTCGGCGGAGGTGCCGCACCGGCGTTCATCCGACTCGGCGGAGGTGTTGCGCCCGAAGGGGTTCTGGTCTGCGGTGACGGTCCGGCCGCCGAGCGGCCATAGGATGCCGGGCGCGGCCCAGAGCCTGGTGTCGAGTCAGGGCCTGGCGCTGAGCCGGGTCCCGAACCCTGGCCTGGGCTCGACCCGAGGTTCGCCGGTCTCGGGGGCGGCGTGTAGGGCGCGTACCGGGACGCGGGGGTGGGAGTGTGGCCCGGGAAGTCGTTCGCGCCATCCCATTTCGCGGTGGGTTCGGCCCGGCGGTGCGGGGCCTGGCGCGGGGCCGGGGTGGATTCCAGCGCGGTGCGGGCGGCGGCGGCCAGCGCGCCCGCGGAGGGGAAACGGTGGGCGGGGTCCTTGGCCATGCCGCGCGCGATGACGGCGTCGAGGGCGGCCGGGACCTGGGGGTTGCGGTCGGCGGCGCGCGGCGGGTCGGTGGTGAGGTGGGCGGCCATCTGCTGGACCGGGTCGGTGTGGGCGAAAGGTTTCGCGGCGGTGAGGGTTTCGTACAGCAGGCAGGCCAGGGAGTAGACGTCGGAGCGCAGGTCCTCGGTGCCGGAGTAGCGTTCGGGGGCCATGTAGGCCCAGGTCCCCACGGCCACACCGGTGCCGGTGATGGTGGCCTGGCCGACGCCGCGGGCGATGCCGAAGTCGATGAGGTAGGCGAAGCCGTTGGGCAGGGTGAGCACGTTGGAGGGCTTCACATCCCGGTGCACCAGCCCGGCCTTGTGCGCGATGTCGAGGGCCTCGGCGACCTGCGCGACGAGTTCGACGGCCCGCTCGGGCGTCATCGCGCCGTCGGCGCGCAGGGTCTTGCCCAGGTCGGAGCCGTCGATCAGCTCCATATCGATGTAGAGCCGGCCGTCGAGTTCTCCGAAGGCGTGGATGGGCACCACGTGCGGCCCGCGTAGTCGGGCGGCCAGCCGGGCCTCGCGTTCGAAGCGCCGCCGGTAGTCCTCGTCGGCGGCGAGTTCCGCGGGGAGCAGTTTGAGGGCCACGTCCCGTTCCAGCCGGGTGTCCTCGGCCAGCCACACCTGCCCCATGCCGCCGCGACCGAGCAGCTCGACGAGCCGATAGTGGCCGAGATTGCCTGCCCCCGGCACCTGCCCTCCCTAGCTCGACCGCGTACTGCGATGCTCAGCATACGGCGCGGTCCGCCGGAAGGGCAGGCGCCGGATGCGCCTGCGGCTCAGACCTCCTGGAGTTTGCGCTTGAGCACCTTGCCGGTGGGGTTGCGCGGCAGTTCGGCGAGGAACACCACCTCGCGCGGCACCTTGTACCGGGCCAGGTTGTCCTTCACGAACTCCTTGACCTCGGGTTCGGTGCAGGATCGGCCGTCGTGGACGACCACGAAAGCCTTGAGCCGCGCACCGAATTGCTCGTCCGCGACGCCGATCACCGCCGCCTCCCGCACCGCCGGATGCGTGTAGAGCAGTTCCTCGACCTCGGCCGGGAAGACGTTCTCGCCGCCGGACACGATCATGTCGTCGTCGCGGCCGTCGATGAAAAGCCGTCCGGCGGCGTCGAAGTGGCCGACGTCCCCGGAGGACATGAGCCCGCGGATGACTTCCTTGTGGCCACCGCCGGTGTACCCCTCGAACTGGATGGTGTTGCCGACGAAGATGCGACCGGTCGCGCCGTTCGGCACCGCGCGGCCCCGCTCGTCGAGGATCTCCACTCGCGCCCCCAGCACCGGTTTGCCCACGCAGCCGGGCTCTTCCGCGAGATCGGCGGGCGTGGCGATGGTGGCGTAGGCGACCTCGGTGGACCCGTACAGGTTGTAGACGACCGGCCCGAACGCCGCCGTCACCTCCCGGCACAGTTGCGCGCCCAGCTGGGATCCGGCCACGAACACGATGCGCAGCGCGGACAGGTCGCGTCCGGTCAGCGCCTGCCCGCCCAGATCCACCATGCGCGACAACATGACCGGCACCACGATCAGCGTGGTGGCCCGGTGCCGGTCCATGGAGTCGATGACGGTCTGCGGGTCGAAGCGGCGGCGGATCACCAGCGTGGAGCCGAAGCCGAGGCTCAGCATGGCCATGGCGAAGCCGAGGGTGTGGAACATGGGGGCGCAGCATTCGGTCACCTCGTTCACCCGGAACGGGACCTTGGACAGCAGACCGCCCAGGGACAGCAGCGATTTCGGTTCCGCGCGGGGCGCGCCCTTGGGGGTGCCGGTGGTGCCGCTGGTGAGCAGGATGATCTTGGGTTCGGCCCCGGGCGCGGGCGGCGCGGCGGGCGATCCGGTGGCGATGAGGTGTTCGAGGCTGTCCTCGCGCGGCTCCTCGGTCCAGGCCCGATAGCTGCCGCGCTCGGGGTGCACCTCGCCGAGCAGGTCGGCGTACTCGTCGTCGTAGACGAGCAGGTCGGTGCCCTCGCGGGTGGCGACGTCGCGGATCTGCGGGGCCGCGAAATCGGTGTTGAGCAGGATGATCCGGGCCCCGCACTTGGCGGCGGCGAAGATGGCGTCGAGCAGGCCGCGGTGGTTACGCGCCAGCACGGCCACGCCCTCACGCGGTTTCAGTCCGCGTTCGCGCCAAGCGTTGGCGAGCCGGTTGGAGCGGTCCTCGAGTTCGGCGAAGGTGAGTTCGCCCAGTTCGTCGATGACGGCGACGCGACCGCCGTAGCGCGCCGCGGACAGCCGCAGCCCGGCGGCCAGGGTGCCGTAGCGCAGCATGGCGGTGGCGGCGGCCAGCAGCACGGCCGGGGATTCCAGTCGCGCCAACCCGGCTTCCATGGCCAGGCGCGCGGATTCGGCCTCCAGGTAGGCCCGCTCCCCCACCGACTTGATCAGCCCGAATGTCATGCCTGACCACCCTGTTTCGATTGCACCCCGGACCTCCTCGTCCACCCCTGCGGATTGCGGGCATCTGCCCTCAAACTAACCGTACGGGCCCGGGGCCGCGACCGGAACTGCCTATCATGGCGACCGTGACAGATCCGTTGTCGGCGAATCGGCGGAACTGGGATGCCCGCGCCGGCATCCACGCCGCCAGCCGTTTCTACCGTGATCACGATGCGAGCTACTGGTTCGCACCCTTCGAATGGAATGCCCTGGGGGATGTGGGCGGCCTGGACGTCGCCCATCTGCAATGCCATCTGGGCACGGAGACAATCGAATTCGCGCGCCGGGGCGCTCGCGCGGTGGGCCTGGACTTCTCGCCGGAGTCGGTCCGGCACGCGCGCGAATTGGCCGGGGATGCCGTCGAATACGTATGCGCCGACGTGTACGACGCGCGAGACGCCCTGGGCGAGAAGAGTTTCGACATCGTCTACACCGGCAAGGGCGCGCTCTGCTACCTGCCGGACCTGACCCGCTGGGCCCGGGTGGTCGCCGACCTGCTGCGGCCCGGTGGGCTGTTCTATCTGGTGGAATTCCATCCGCTGCTGCACGCGCTGGGACCCACGCCGCCGCCGGAGATCGATCCGAGTCAGCTCGTCCTGCACGACGACTATCTGGCCGGGCGCGGCGCGCAACGCCGCGACAGCGCGCACACCTACACCGACGGCCCGGACCTCACCTCCGACACCACCGCCTACGAATGGCGGCACGGTCTCGGCGAGGTGGTCACCGCGCTGCTCGACGCGGGCCTGCGCATCACCGGCCTGACCGAGACCGACACCCTGCCGTGGCCGCGCTGGCCGCAGATGGTGCCGACCGAGACCGGCTGGTGGCGGCTCCCGCCCGCGGATCCGATCGTCCCGGTGCTCTACGGATTGAGCGCGGTAAGAGATAGATAGCCGCAAGCTATTGACTGGCGATCCCTACGGCGAGACACTTGGATTCACACCGGAACACCAGGGCGAGCCATAGTGTCGGACGAGACGTCGGAAGACATGGGTGGCATGTTCGAGGAATCCGGCCAGGCCCCCGGCAAGCCAGTCGGATGGAGAGTAATCAGCGACGACTGATACTCCGAATTCGGTGGAGACTACCGGGGACTGATCTGTATATGGGGTAATTCGAGCCGTTCAGGCGCCTGTTTCGAGCCGCGTCCCGTGGGGA
>NZ_JBHWHH010000060.1:0-38030 GCF_042732555.1 Nocardia sp. NPDC059764 | reverse complement strand
GGCCGTCCACCAGGCCGCCGTGGCCGCCGCCCGCGAGGGCGGCGACGCCCCCGCCGGGTAGCAATTCCCCAGAGCGCCCAATCCACCACGGTTTTCGCTCGCGCATCAATTCCCATGGCTCGCTCGACGGGTCCGGAGGCGAAGACCTGGTGGATCAAGGTGGAACAGGCGTAATTCAGATGCATTCGCGCGCCTGATCATTCGACATGTGTCGATCTGTTCACCCGTGGAACATCCTGTAGCTCCGGAACATTGGGTTCGGCGCTACGGGCCGCCTCCAGGATATGCCGGTCCTGGCAGCGGCCAGGTCGGTGATGTTCCAGGAGGATTCGTGGTGACGATGCGCGACGCGCGCCGGTATCTGCCCAATACAGCGGCCACCATGGCATTGATCGCGCTCGCGGTCGGTGGGGTCGCGATCACGGCGGATTCGCCGCAGAACGACCGGGCGGGCACTGTCGTGGCGTCGTCGAAGGTCTCCGATACCTCCACCGAGGCGGACCCGGCCACCGAGACCGGGCCGGTCACCGAGCTCGCGGACGTGACCGAGACGCCGGCGGACGGGACCGTGCCGGACTATACGCCGGTTGCGGACACTCCCGACGGCGGAGACGTGCCAGGGACTGAGACACCGAGTCCCGACACCACCGACCCCGCTACGAGCACACCGGTCACGACGACGACCGACACTCCGACGACGAGCCCGTCGCCGGGTCCGACCATCAACGTGAATGTGAGTGCGAGTCTGGGCATTTCGGCGCAGGTCTCCCCGCCGACCGACGTCGTCACGACGCTGACGCCCGGCCTCACCACCGTGACGACGACCCCCGCGCCGACCACCACGACCACCGACCCGGCTACGCCGATGCCCATCGCGGCAACGACTACCACCGCGGTCCCTGCCGCCGCAGTGACGACCACGACAACCCCGATCCCTGCCGCACCGGCGACGACCACGACCACGGTTCCTCCCAGCGCGACGACAACGGCCACTCCGGTTCCTGCGACCATAACGACCACCACCGTCCCGCCCGCACCCACACCGGCCAAGGCGACGACGACCACAGTCCGCACGACCACCCCGTCCGCCAAGCCGACGACACCGCGCCGCAGCACCCCGCCGTCGACCACGGTCACCAAGACGACCGCACCCAAGCCGGTTCCGTCCTCGGCCCGCCCGACGGTCGCGCAACCGCCGACCACGACGCACCGACCGGCACCGACGACCACGACGGTGGCTCCCACCACACCCAAGCCCGTCCCGGCCAAGTAGCGCCGATGGCGATGACAGCGCGTCCGGCGCTGCTGGTGGTCGCGGTCGCGGCAGTCCTCGCGGGCTGCGGCGTCTCCGGCGGAACTTCCGATCCGCTGCCGCGCGCGAACGAGTCCATCCCCGCGATCCGCCTCGACGCGGCCGAATCCCCGATCGACCAGCTCCGCGAGTGGGCGCGTGCGCGGTCCGAAACGAGCGGCATCCCGATGCGTGCCCTACAGGCGTATGGCTATGCGACAGTGGCCATGTCGAAGGCCCAGCCGGGTTGCCATCTCGGCTGGGTGACCCTGGCCGGTATCGCCCGGGTGGAAAGCAATCACGCCCGATTCGGCGGCGCGACCATCGCCACCGATGGATCGGTGCGCCCACCGATCCGAGGTGTCGCGCTGGACGGCACCGGTGGCAATGCGCAGATCGTCGACCCCAATGCCACAGCCCGAACCGGCCATACGGTGTACGCGCGCGCGATGGGTCCGTTCCAGTTCATCCCCGACACCTGGAAACGCTGGGGCGTCCACGCGGCCGCCGGCTACAACCCTCTCGCTCCCATGCTGAAGGTCGGCAAACCGGTTGCCACCAGCGACCTTTCGGGCAGCCCGGACAATATCGACGATGCGGCCCTCGCGGCCGCTCGATACCTGTGCGCGGCGGGCGGCGATCTGGCCACAGCGCACGGCTGGCGGCAGGCCATCCTGGCGTACAACCACTCCGCCGTGTACGTCGATCAAGTGCGCAGCACCGCGCTCGGCTACCAGAAATAGCCGAGCGGCAGGACCGTCAGCCGGCCTTGGTGGTCGTCGTGGTGGTCCGGCCGGTCGAGGTCGGGGTCGTCGTGGGCATGTCGATCACGTCCGGCAAGCGACCGCCGCCGAGGACGGGTACCGCGCTGGTCGGGGACGGCGGGACCAATGGGGTGCTGCGGTGATCGCCGCATCCCGTGATCGCCGCCGCCACCATCGCCATCGCCGCCACCGTGATCAAGTGCTTGGGCACGAGTCAACCTTTCGAAGAGGGACCACCAATTCTGGTACACCCGCCTCGCGAATGTGGCGCGAAAGATCAACTTAGGCACACAAAGTCGGCACTTGTGGCACATTACGCCCGATTAGTTCCCCGAGTCCGGTTCTCCGACAGCTAATTCCATAGCGAATCAGCAGCGAACGCCAGTGATGGTGAACCGCTCGACGTCGGCGACGTGACCCCCGGTGGCCGCGACGATGGTGAGCGTGGCCGGACAAGCATCCGAAACGGACACCGTGGCACTCCAGGGTGATTCGGTACCGCCCGCGGGAATCGGAGCGGATCGACCGACGGGCTGATCCCGATCCGAGCGCAGAATCCGGACCCGGATGCTCTCGTCCACGCCGGTAATGGTCCCGCCCACGGCCACCGGCGACGAGACCGCGCCGCCGTAGCGCGGCGTGGTCAGCTGGAAAGTGGTGTCGTCGGTGCCGACGACCTCCCACGGTGCGGTGTCACCGTGCCCCATCCGGGCCAGATGCACGACGGCCGCGACGACGGGCGCACCGTTCGGATTGTCGAACCCGACGCTGACCCGCGACTGGTCCCCGTCGGTGGCCACCTGCACGATCTTGTCCAAACTCGAGAACCCGAGGTAGCGCTGGGTGAAGGACTGCGCGGTGGCGGCGGGGTCGAGATGCCAGGGTTGATGCCCGGACCCGGCGTCCCGCTGCCAGGCCGCGGCTTCGGCGCTGTCGCGGAACGGCCACAGCGGTTGGTAGGGAAAGTCGGCGGCCGGGGATGTCGTGGTGGCGCCCGGCCCGCTGCTCGCCGGCGCGGAACTGCCCGGCGCGGTGGTCGTGGACGCGCCGCCCGGCGCGGCGGCGGTCGTGGTGGCCGAGGGCCCGCCTCCGCTGGAACAGGACACCAGCACGACCGCCGCCGGAATCGCGGCCATCGCGAGGAAGGTCCGGCGGCGATGCCCCCGAGAAGTGTTCGTGGTCATGTCCGCCCGGCCTCCTACCAAGAATGGGCCCTTTGTCGGATTATCGGACGAATCCCCGGTGATCGCCATGATTCCGCGAGCATGTCCGGAACCGAATACCTCGGGCGTCGCCGGGTATGCGGGCGGTATGGAACCTCAGAACGTCGGATCCGGTATCGGGTCGGACGGAACCCCGGTTCCTCCGGTGCGACCGCCGGAACCGGTCCCACCGCCGGAGCCGGGCGAACCTGTCCCACCGCTGGAGCCGGGCGAACCTGTCCCGGAGCCCGAGCCGCCTGCGCCCCTGCCGACACCAGGCCCGCCGATCCCCCGCCCCCCGGATCCGATTCCGAACCCGCTGCCACCGCTGACACGTTTCGGTCCGGCGCAGCCGGTTACTCGACCGACTGCCGGCAGTCCGTCCGGCGCTCACGACAGCGGAAGGAAGACCTATGCTGATGCTCACCCCCACTGCCGTCGAGGCGGTACGCGGTATCACGTCCGGGGAAGGCGCCCCGCGCGACGCCGGACTGCGGATCACCACGCCGGATGACGCCGAGAGTTTCCAGCTCGCGGTCGCGGACGGGCCGTCCGACGACGACGAGGTGCTGACCGCGGAAGGCGCGCGAGTCTACATGGACCGCCGGTCCGCGGAATTCTTCGACGACAAGATTCTGGACGCGGGCCTGGACGCGACGGGCAACGCCACCTTCGTCGTCGGTCCGCAGGCCACCAACGGCTAGTCACACGTCATGCCCGGCAATCTGGCGCGCACGCTGATCGCCTCGCACCTGGTGTCGGGTGCGATGACGCCGGGCACCGAGATCGCGATCCGGATCGATCAGACGCTGACCCAGGACGCCACCGGCACCGTGGTGATGCAGGAGCTCGAGGCCGTGGCCCTCGATCGCTCACGCACCGAGGTGAGCGTCCAGTACGTCGACCACAATCTGTTGCAGACCGACGAGAAGAACGCCGAGGACCACGAGTATCCGCACGGCCGCCCAGCGCTTCGGCCTGTGGTCCTCCAAGGCGGGCAACGGCGTCTCCCACCCAACCCCTATGCAGCGTTTCGGGGTGCCGGGCAAGACGCTCTCGGGATCGGATTCGCACACGCCGGCGGCGGGCTCGCTGGGCATGCTCGCCATCGGCGTGGGCGGATTGGCAGTAGCGCCGGCCATCTCGGGTCAGCCGCTACACCTGCGGATGCCGAAGATCTGGGGTGTCCGGCTCGAAGACGAACTGCCGCAGTGGTGTTCGGCCAAGGACGTGATCCTGGAGATGCTGCGCCGGCACCGCGTCAGCGGGCTGCGACTGCTCGGCGTGCACGCCATCGCCCGCGTCACCACGCTCGAGGTGCTCGATATGAGCAAGGAATCCACTTTCACCGTGCGACACCGGCTTTCGCCGCGTCAGGTGCGAGACGTCCTGGCCGGTGGCCTCATCCCCCGGCTCGCTGCGCGCGAACTCGCGTTTGAGGACGAGGACGCCGGGAACAGCGACGACATCAGCGCCTGCTGAGACAGCCTTCCGGAAAGGAATCACCATGCTGCGACGCATTGCCCACCCCCTGCTGGCGACCGCTTTCGTCGCCGACGGAATCGACACGCTCACCCATCCCGATCCCCGGATCAAGACCGCGACCGAGGCGGTGCGGCACGGCGAGCAGCGGCTGCCGGCCAAGCTCGCGGCCTATCTGCCCGACGATCCGGCCACACTGGTCCGGATCAATGCGGCGGTCCGCGTCGGCGGCGGCGCGCTGCTGGCCCTGGGCAAGCTGCCCCGGTTGTCCACCGCCGTGCTCGCCGCGACCGTGATCCCGGCGGCCCTGACCGAACCGGGGTTCTGGACCGAGGAGGACCCCGAACGGCGTTCGGCCCGGCGCAACGCGCTGCTCAAGGACGTGAGCCTGCTCGGCGGACTGCTCATCGCCTCGACCGACCGGCAGGGCAAACCGTCGCTCGGCTGGCGTGGCCGCCGGGCCCTGGAGAAGCTGCAGGCCGACGACTCCGCCCCTACCCGGCTCGCCGACGCCGCGAAGGTCCACGGACCCGAACTCGCCGCGGCGGTGCGGACCCGCGGTGAGCACCTCGCGGAGACCGCCCGCGAACGCGGACCCGAACTGGCCGCGGCACTGCACGATCGCGGTGAGCGACTGGCCGACATCGCCCAGCATCGCGGCGCTCAGCTCGCGGAATCGGCACGTGAACGCGGACCCGAACTCGTTGCGGCACTGCACGATCGTGGCGAGCGACTGGCCGAGGCCGCACAGCACCGCGGCACCCAACTCGCGGGTTCGGCCAGGGAACTCGGCGCACAATGGGGCGACGTCGCCGCCGACCGCGGTGGCCATCTCCTCGACACCGCCCGCGATCAGGGCGGCCACCTCGCCGAGAAGGCCAAGCGGCGCGGTGAGCGGCTCGCGGACGCGGCCCGCGCTGGCGCTGACCACCGACGCTGAAGACAACCGAGCGCACTGAAAGGGTCCTCCGTCATGGCATCTCAGCACTCTCTCGCCCGCTGGCCGGTCGTGGCCGTGACGGCGGCCGCGCTCGCCGTGGGTTGCTCGAACAGCACCGAACCCGGTGTGCCGGGAACCGGTTCGCCGCAGCAGGGCTCCGGGTCACCGACCATCTCCGCGAACGCCGCCAAGCAGCTGTGCGACATGATGCGGCCCGAAGTCGACAAGTGGCGGGCCGAGGGCCCCACCGAGGCCCGGCTGAAATTCAATGCCACCGTGCAGGATTGGGCGCTGCGCAACAATGGCGTGAATATCGCGGTGATGCGCAATCGCGCGGTCATCGACCAGACCACCACCACCGCGTGCCCGGATGTGCGGGACGCGGCGGTGCAGGCGATCCGGATGCCCGATCTCGCCTCGGGTCTGGCGGGATTCTGATCAGGTGGCCAGCGCCTCGGCGCGCAGCCGGCCGAGGGTCTTCGTCAGGATGCGCGACACCTGCATCTGCGAGACCCCCAGCCGCTGCGCGATCTGGTTCTGGGTCATCGAGTCGAAGAAGCGCATGGTGAGCACCCGCCGCTCCCGTTCGGGCAGTTCCGCGATGAGCGGGCAGACTGCGAGGTATTGGTCGACGTGTTCGAACCCGGGCTCTTCGGCCCCCAGCGCGTCCAGCATGGCCAGCGGAGTGTTCTCCCCGTCATCGGGGCACGCGGCTTCCAGCGACGAGCTCTGGTAGGCGTTGGCGGCCAGCAGGGCCTGGGTCAGCTCGGACTGGTCCACCTTCAGTTCGGCGGCCAGTTCGCGCGCCTTGGGCATCCGGCCCAGGCGCTGGGCGAGGATTTCGACGGCGGCGCCGACGCGGATCTGGGTCTCCTTGACCCGGCGCGGTACGCGCACGGCCCAGGTGCTGTCCCGGAAATAGCGCCTGACCTCACCCATGATGGTGGGCACCGCGAAGGACAGGAAGCGTGACCCACGCTCGACGTCGAAGCGGTCGATGGATTGCACGAGCCCGAGGCGGGCCACCTGCACCAGATCCTCGAACGCCTCCCCGCGACCGGAGAACTTGCGCGCGATGTGGTCGGCCAGTGGCAGGCACCGGTCGATCGCCTCCTCGCGTAGTGCCTTTCGATCGGGAGCATCATTTTCCACGGCGACGGCAAGCTGTTTCAGTAGCGGCTCGATATCGTCATAGCTGTCACCCGTCATCGGTATCACCCCGTAATCGGCTGAACTGCATAAAGATGGTGTACCCATCTCCACCCGCTGCGGAACATGATTTTCGAGGCTCGATGGCCACGTTCACCACAACTATCCGCAATACACCAGGTCAGAGACGTATTGCCACAGACCGAATCTCGAAAGCGCGGACGCATCACCTCGGCTCTTCCGGGGGGCGTTTGACGACCGGCTCGCCGGGAACTGCGGGAGTGTCACAATCGCCCCTACAAAGGATAAATCATGATCGTCCTGGGCCTAATAATGCTGATTCTGGGAATAGTGTTCGGTGTCCATATCCTCACCACGATCGGCGTCATCCTGATGCTGGTCGGCGCGGTCGCGTGGCTGCTCGGCGCGGCCGGGCACCCCCTCGGCGGCCGTGCTCACTATTGGTGATTCCGGCCAGACCCGGCGAATCCTCTACATCAGAATGCATTTCATCCATCACGCCGCACGTGGCCCAGCGGATTTCTCCGCTGGGCCATTGCCCCGCCTGTCGGCCGGTGAAACAACCTGCCGGGCACCCTTTTCCGGACCGGCGGGCACGATCTCCCCATCGAGAATTCTCGGCGACATTGACGACGCCCGCCGAACCCGGTTGTGGTGTCCGCATTCTGGCGTATCTCGACCACATCTCAGGCCTACCCGGCCAGGCGGGAGACAATCACGATGAGACACCGCACGCGACGATTCCACCGCGTCGGCCGGATGGACCGAGCCGTCACCGCGGCGGTCGCGCGCCTACCCGCCTCCGCCCTGGACCCCGGTCTGTTGCGGCTGACCCGCTGCGCGGACTTCGGCGCGCTCTGGCTGGTCACCGCACTCGCGCTCGGAACCCGCGGCGGCGAGCACCGGCGGGCCGCGATCCGCGGTGTCGCCGCCCTCACCGCCACGGAGGCGATCGTGAACGGCGGTCTCAAGCCGATCATCACGCGCCGCCGCCCCGCCGGCGATCTGCTGCCCGCGTCTCGGCGATTGGACCCGCGGCCCGTCTCGTCGTCGTTCCCCTCGGGCCACAGCGCCGCCGCGGCCGCGTTCGCCACGGCGGTCGCGGTCGAGAGTCCGCGGGCCGCAGTGGGTCTCGTCCCGCTGGCGGGATTCGTCGCCTACTCGCGGGTGCATACCGGCGTGCACTGGGGCAGTGATGTGCTCGCGGGCGCGGTGATCGGTTCGACCATCGCCCTGGCCACCCGGCACTGGTGGCCGGCCCCGGCGCCGGCCACCGCCCGCGAGCGGCATCAGGGCACGCCCGCGCTCGCCGACGGGAACGGCCTGCTGGTGCTGGTCAACCCGGCCGCGGGGGATCCATCCGTCGATCCGTGCGAGGATCTCGCGGCGCTGTTGCCCGCGGCCATCCTCGTCCGCACCGAACCGGGCGACGATCCCGCCCGGCGGCTGGAACTGGCGTTCCGCGCCTGCGTTCCGCGGCCGGCGGCACTGGGTGTCGCGGGCGGTGACGGCACCCTCGCCGCGGCGGCCACGGTCGCCCTGCGGCGCGGTCTGCCCCTGGCGGTGTTCCCCACGGGCACCCGCAATCATTTCGCCCGCGATCTGGGTGTGCGCGACACCGCCGAGGCGGCCGCGGCCGTCGAATCCGGCGATGCCGTGGACGTCGACATCGCGCGCGTCCGCTTCGACGACGAGGACGGACAGCGCACCCGGCACGTGCTCAACGTGGCGAGTGTGGGCGCCTACCCGGACATGGTGCGGCTGCGGCGGACATGGCGTTCGCGATGGGGTCGGCGGCTGGCCTTCGCGGCCGCGTCGGTGGCCGCGGTGGGCCGGGCCCGGCCCCTCGCGGTGGAAGTCGACGGTGACCACCGCCGGGTGTGGGTCCTGTTCTTCGGCAACGGTTCCTATCATCCGCGGCGCTCCACCCCGGCCGTTCGCGACCATCTCGCCGCGGGGCTGCTCGACATCCGATGGCTACGCGCCGACCGGCCGTGGTCCCGCACCCGGATCATCCTCGCGGCCGGGCTCGCGGCCCTGGGACGGACCCGCCTGTACGGCGAATGCCGCCGACCCGAGCTGACCGTCCGGCTCGCCACGCGCGAACCCCTCGCCGCCGACGGCGAGGTGATCGGCACGGCCACCCGGATTCACATGACGGTGGCCGGGCGCCTCACGGTCTATCGCCTCATTTAGGCTCCGCGTCGTCCTTCCGTCGCCGGGTGAATTCGACGACCACCGGGTATCCGCGCTGTACGACATCGAACTCGTCGGTGTCGACAGTGATCGAATCGGTCAGGCATTCCACGAAATGCCAGCCGAAACTGTGCTCGATCAGGCCGCCGCCGGTGCCGATCACCGACGTCACGCGAATCCGGACCCGCTGCTCGTCGTAGCGGAATGCGCAGTCGAGTCCGGCCTCCGGCACGGCCGCCAGGATCATCGCGGTCGCAACCTGATCCAGCGCGACCCGCATGTCGATGGCCACGTCGATGGTGAAATCGGCTGAGAGCATGATGGTTTCGGCTATCGCGCGCAACATTTCCAGGTGTCCGGCGTCGGCGCGCACCCGTACCCCCACGTCACCGCACAATCGCGGTGATTCCGGCTCCGCGTGATCGGTGCGTATGGGCGCCTTACCATCACCCAGTGGCGATTCACTCATCACTCACCACCCATCCAGCCCCCATCGCGATCTTTCCCCGTCATCCTTCGCTTACCCGATGATGCCCGAGGGAAACCGCCCGAAAGTCAGGATTATCGGAGCGGGAGCACGCGGTTCAAGAAGTCCTGAGCCTCGGAGTCGGCGAACTTCAGGATGGTGAAGTGGGTGGCGGGGGCGTGCAGCACCAGTTGGCTGTCCGTGCCGGCCGACTCGAGCTGTTGTTGCAGCAGCACGGTGGTCGGAACGGGCTGAATGGTGTCGGATCCACCCTGCAGCAGGACGACCGGACCGCGGTACCCGGTGGCGGGCACCGACAGGTAGTCGCGCAGCGCCGAAATGACCGAATCGGGCAGGGCGATGGTGAACAACTGGCCGACCGACTTGCCTGTGACGGCCGCCTCCAGGGAAGCCAGGCAATCGTGTCCGGCCCGCGCGATGGCGAGGACTTCGTGGCCGTGCGGTGACAGGTAGTCGGTGACGCCGAGGTCGGGGCGGGCGTGATCGAGGCCCGCGAGGATCATGACGAGCCGGGCATGCAGGCCGTCGAGGCCGGAATCGGCGCGACCACGGTCTACCGCCACGTCCAGGACAAGGAGGATCTGCTGGTCCTGCTGCTCAACCACTACGCCGACCAGACCGAACGCCCGGAGCTGCCCGAGGATCCGCGGGACCGGATCGTCGCGGCCGCCACCGCCATGCATGATCTGCTGGCCGGCTGGCCCTGGGCCGCGGAGGTCCTCACCGTGGACGGTTTCGTCGGACTGCTCGACGAATCCGCGCTGTGGACGGTCGAATCCATCCTCGCGGCCGCCGAATCCAGCGGCCGCACCCCCGAGCAGGCCGCCTACATCTTCCGCTCGATCTGGTACTACACCGTCGGCGAGATCCTGGTCCGCACCCACTCCCAGCGCCGCGGCAGCCCCGCCGCCTCGGGCCGCGCCGCATTCGGCGATCTCGATCCCGACCGCGTTCCCCGGCTGGCCGCGATCGGCGAACGCTGGCCCGCCCTGGCCGCCCGCGACACCTACGGCCAGGGCTTGCGCGCCTGTGTCGACGGCCTGCTGGCTCAGACCGGCCCCGCCGAATCGTGATGCCGCACGCCCGGTTCCGGCCCCGATCCCCTGCCGCGGGTGACCGCTAGAGTGCGGGCATGCCGGAAAAGATCATCCGTAATACGTTCACCGTCCCCGCCTCCCCCGAGGCCGTCTACGACCACCTGATCCGGCCCGAGAACTACATCGGTCTCTCCCCGCTGGTCGTCGCCGTCGAGGACGTCCAGGACGGTTCCTACCTCGCCGTCGAACGCTTCCGCTTCCTGGGCCTGAAGCACGACAACCGCATTCGCGTCGCCCTGCTCGGCACCCCCGGGACAGCGGTCTGGGGCGAGGTCGACAGCCCCGGCGGCGTCCGCATGGGCTACCGCTTCGACCTCACCCCCACCGCCGAGGGCACCCGCGTCGACGACGAGCTGCGCCTGCGAACCCCCTTCGGCCTCATGGCGTTCGCGTCCGGTCAGGCCCGCAAGGTCCAGCTCGCCCGCGCGGGCATCCTCGCCGACCGCCTCGCGACCGTCTAGGGCTTGAAGCCGACGCCGCCGGCGATGCAGTGGCGGACGGGGCTCAGCGGCCTGAGTTGCGGGCCGTCGGGCCACCATTCGTCGCATAGGACGAGGCCGGGTTCGATCATGGTGAGGTTGCCGAACAGGGCCTGGATCTCGTCGCGGGTGCGGAAGCGGCCCGAGCCCATGGGGCTGTGCACGAACTTCTCCTCCATCTTGCGCGCCAGGTCGCTGTGTTCGGCGGTCTCCGGGTCGAGGAAGTGGGCGATGGCCACATACGAGCCGGAGGGCAGCACGTCGAGGTAGCTGCGCATCACGGCGGCGACATCGTCGGCGGCGTAGTGATGGAGGGTGCCGATCTGGAACAGCGCGATCGGACGGCTGAAGTCCAGTTCCTCACGGATGTCGGGGTGTTTGACCACCTCGAACGGACGGAAGATGTCGGCCTCGACGATAGTGGTGCGCGGATTGCCCGCCAGCAGGGCGCGCGCGTGCGCCAGCACCATGGGGTCGTTGTCCACGTAGACCACCGAGGAACCCGGGTCCACGCGCTGCACGACCTGGTGGGTGTTCTCCGCGGTGGGCAGCCCCGAACCGAGGTCCAGATACTGGTCGATGCCCGCTTCCTTGGCCAGGAAGCGGCATACGCGGATCAGGAAATCCCGGTTCGCCCAGGCCAATTCGGCAACCCCGGGCGCGACCTCGCGCACCTGGTCCAGGACCGCGCGGTCGACTTCGAAATTATCCTTGCCGTTCAATGCGGCGTCGTAGACGCGGGCGATGCTGGCGCGTGTGGTGTCCACCCCAACCGGCGCCGCACTCGGGTAACTCTGTACTGACTCGGACATCTCACGCTCCCCTGACAATCGATTCGCTCCGGCCCCGGCCCACAGCAAGTCTGTCGCATACGCGATGATTTGGGACCGGATCGCCGGGTCCGCGCCGAATCGGTAGGGTGCGGCCGTGGATACAGCGGAATTCGTTCAGCGCGGCAGCACCATCGTGGACCGGTTGTCCACGACGCAGACCCCGCCGCCGTGGCAGCTGGTGGTGGGCACCGGCGTGGTGGCGCTGATACTGGTGGCGTTCCGCCCGACGTGGCGCATTCTGCGCAATGCGGTCACCATCGCCCACGAGGGCGGACACGCCTTCACCGCGCTGCTGACCGGCCGCCGCCTCAATGGCATCCGATTGCATTCCGACACTTCGGGACTCACCGTGTCGAGCGGCAAACCCTATGGGCTCGGCATGATCCTGACCATGGCGGCCGGGTATCCCGCGCCCGCGCTGCTGGGGCTGGCCTACGCCGCACTGCTGGGCGCGCACCGCATCACCCTCATGCTGTGGCTGACCATCGCGCTGCTGCTGGTGCTGCTGCTCAAGATCCGCAACTGGTACGGCCTGCTGTCGCTGCTGGTGACCGGCGGCGTGGTGTTCGCGGCGTCCTGGTTCGGCAGCGACACCACCCAGGCGGCGCTGGCATACGCGGCGTCCTGGTTCCTGCTGCTGGCCGCCGTGCGCCCGGTGATCGAGTTGCAGCGCAATCGCGCGCACGAGCCGAACTCCGACGCCGACCAGCTGGCTCACCTGACCAGGATCCCGGGCCTGCTGTGGGTGCTTGCTTTCGGCGCGATTGCGCTGTGCTCGCTGGTCCTCGGGGCGCGCCTGCTGCTGGCCGACGTGTCGGGG
The DNA here is from genome assembly GCF_042732555.1 of Nocardia sp. NPDC059764. Classification (NCBI taxonomy): domain Bacteria; kingdom Bacillati; phylum Actinomycetota; class Actinomycetes; order Mycobacteriales; family Nocardiaceae; genus Nocardia; species Nocardia sp. NPDC059764. The sequence goes on along the minus strand of NZ_JBHWHH010000060.1, from coordinate 25,269 downwards.
GTGTGTGTGCCGCCGCTCACGCACAGCACCTGCGCGGCGTCAACCGCCGGGTGAGCATTGTCCCACCTCAGGGCGAGAGTGGTATCGCTGCAAGGATTCTGACCAACGGGGACTACCATTCGGTTTGCACCGTCCGGGTGATCGGAAACACCGGATTTGCCCGGATCTCGGCCCGCTCGTACCACCTGCGGGCGTTCGACCGTTGCGGCTAGGAGGGTTTGGGGATGGACAGACCGGAGTGGGCACCGGAAGGCGTCGACATGAACCGGGCGAGCCCGGCGCGCATGTACGACGCGCTGCTGGGCGGCTCGCACAACTTCGAGGTCGATCGACAAGCCGCGGAGGCGGGGAAAGCGCTGGTCCCGGACCTGCCGCGACTGGCCTTGAGCAATCGCGCGTTCCTGCGGCGCGCGGTGCGGTCCCTGGTGGACCAGGGCGTGCGGCAGTTCCTCGACATCGGGTCGGGCATCCCGACCGCGGGCAATGTGCACGAGGTGGCGCAGGCGATCGACCCGAAGTGCCGGGTGCTCTACGCCGATATCGACCCCGTGGCCGTGGCGCACGCGCGCGCCATCCTGAAGGACAATGACCGGACCGCCGCGATCGAGGCCGATCTGCGCGAGCCCGAGTCGCTGCTCGCCCAGGCCCGCGGGACCGGCATCATCGATTTCGACCAACCGGTCGGCGTCCTCCTCATCGCGGTCCTGCACCTGATGAGCGACGACTACGCCCCCGCCGACAAGGTCGACGCCCTCTACGACGCGGTGCCGGTCGGCAGCTACCTGGCTCTGTCGCACCTCACCTCGGCCACTCGCCCCGACGACGCCGCCAAACTGGTGGAGAACTCGCGCGACGTCAGCAGGATCGGCCTGCAGTTCCGGACCCGCGAGCAAATCGCGGCCCTGTTCGGCAAGTGGGAGCCGATCGAGCCCGGTGTGGTGGAATTGCCGTTGTGGCGGCCGGAATCCGACCGTGACCAGCACGAGGCGCCCGGCCGATCACTCGGTCTGGCGGGTATCGGCCGCAAGGCCTGAGCAGGGGCACGAGGCAGGGGCAGGGGGTAGGCGGTGGGAGCACACGAGCTGGCGGTCCGATGGGCCGACGCTCTCGAGGGCGCGGTGGCGCCGACGATCACCCGGTCGCAGGTCGAGCAGTTGCTCGACGGGTTCGGCGACCGGCTGATCGCGGCGGTGCGCGGCACCGAGGACATGTCGGTGGCCCGGGACGCCGCCCGCGCCCTGGTAGGCGCCAACTACCGGGATCCATTGACCGTGCACCGGTCGGTCCTGGTGCTGTGCAAGGACCTGGTCACCGACGCCTGCCCGGACCCCGGCTGCGAGGACTACTGGCCGGTGCGCGATCGCGCGATCGAGCTGGCCGCCCAGTTCGCGGCCGAGTTCACCGCCGGACTGCGCAGTGTGGCGTTGTCGGAACAGGAGAAGACCCTGACCGCGGCGCTGACCGCCGCACGCGAGGCCGACGCCCGCAGGCAGCTGTCCGAGGCCCGCTTCCAGGCCATCTTCGAGGGCGCGTCGGTGGGCATCGGCACGGTCGACATCACCACCGGGCAGGTGGTCGACGTCAACAACGCCATGGCCGAGACCCTGGGCGTCCCGGCCGGGCAGATGCCGGGCCGTCCGGTGGGCGACATACTGGGCCCGATCAATATCGGCGAGGCGTTCGGTCTCTTCCAGCGTTTACTGTCCGGCGAGATCGACCGCTTCCGCTTCGAGACCGAACACACCAAACCCGACGGTTCGCACACCATCATCGACCTGTCCATGACGGTGGTCCGCGACAGCGAGGGCAAGCCGCGCTTCCTGGTCGGGGTCACCGTGGACGTCACCGACCGCAAGGAACTGGCCGACCGGCTCTGGTACGACGCCCATCACGACTCGCTGACCGGTCTGCCGAACCGGCTGCTGTTCTTCGACCGGCTCGCGGCCGCCACCGGCCAGGTGGGCGTCTGCTACCTGGACCTGGACGGCTTCAAGGAGGTCAACGACCGCCGCGGCCACACCGCCGGCGATCAGGTGCTCCGCGAGGTGGCCCAGCGGCTGCGCCAGGCCGTGCCGCCGCACGGGGTGGCGGCCCGGCTGGGCGGCGACGAGTTCATCGTGCTGGTCGAAAGCTGCTCGGGCCCGGAGGAATTGGACTCGGTGTCCGAGGACCTGCTGGCCGCGCTGCGCGACCCCTTCGATGTGGCGGGACTGTCGGTGCGGGTGGGCGCGAGCATCGGGACCGCGCTGGTGGACACCGACTCCACCGCCATCGACGAGCTCATGCACGCCGTGGACACCGCCATGTACCGCGACAAGGCACTGCGGCACGGTCGGTGAGACCGCGCCGCACGGCCGCTAGATCACGAACGGCACCAGGGCCTTTCGCTCGGCCGGATAGTCGGAGAACTTCTCGCGGTACCAGGTGTGGGTGGCGAAGGCGCGGGGCACCAGGTTGCCGAAGGTGATCAGGAAGATGACCACGCCCGGCAGCGCCCAGGTGAGGATGGCGAACCCGGCCCAGGCGATGAGCTCGCCGAGATACGTGGGGCTGGTGACGAATCGGAAGCCCAGACCGAACGGAATCTTGTATTCCGTTGCGCCCGGATTGTTCTTATCGCGAAGATTCCGCACGATCCACTCGGAACTGGTGAGCAGCGCGAAACCGCTGAGGTAGATGATCGATCCGATGATGAATCGCGGGTCGGTCAGCCAGTCGGTGCCGTACTGCCCCAGGTAGTCGTGGCTGAACAGCGCGCCGTTGAGGTAGCCGTGCATGGCGGTGACGAACATGCCCATGCCGAGCACCGAGATGTTGAAACTGCTGGTCTTGCCGGGCACTTGGCGAATGGAAAGGGGGAAGAACCAGCCGCGGTTGGCGTAGTGGAGAATCCAGATGGCCGCCAGCACCAGGGAAGTCGGCTCGAAACGGTGCGGCCCGCTCAGGTACGCGACCGCGAAGACCACGGTGGCCGGAATTTCCATCAACCACCAGCCGAGTTTCGGGTTCAGGTTCAGTCCGAGCTTGGCGGTGGCGAACCGACCGTACGGGCTCTGCTGGAACAGGCCCCCGATCAGGACGAAGGCAGCGAAACCGAAGGCGATCGTCAGCACGGTGTCGTAGACGGTATTGCCGGTGTACCAGTTCATTCGTTGCCCTTCAGGTGAAAAACTAGAACAGGTTCTACCACAGCCCGAGCCTGACCGGTACCCACCGGCGGGCACGGACGGGGACCGGCGGGTAGGTTGGCGAGAACCCCGGAGGGAGGCAAGGTGGGTTCGCAGGGATGGGATGTGCTGATTCAGTGGATGCCGTTTTTTCTCGAGGAGGACGAGGACGCGGACGAATCGGGACTCGGTTGGAATCCCCGTTTCATTCAGGTCCGTGACGAACTCACCGGCCGCCGAGCGCATTTCGCGCAACAGGGCACCGAGATCGAGGTTCTGGTCGCGGTCCCGGAGAACGCCGACGAGGCCGACCGGTTGCTCCGCGTGATCGGCGAACAGTCCGACGGCACCTGGGATCCGGTCCCGCTGCCGTCCGAATCCGATGCCACCGCACCGGATCCGCAGTGGCGGGCCATGCAGCGCGTGCACCAGCAGCCCCGCCTGGCGCGGGAGTGGAGCACCGGCTGGCAGCGCGGGGAATCGGTCGACCACCGCCGCGGCGTCGCCGAATCCGTGGTCACCGTGCTGCGCGACGGGCTCGGGATGGACGGCGGCCGGTTGCGCTTCTCCACCTGGAGTATGGACGCGCCCGGCACCGGCAGCTACGGTCTGCCCGCCGACCGGCCCAGCGAACGCGGCAAGCCCGTGGTGTGCACGGACTGGGACGATTTCGAGGCGCGGCTGGCCTGGGCGCTGACCACCCTGCCCTGGGACGGCGTCATCAACCTCAGCACCCCGCACCCCGGCCCGGACCCGTGCTTCGTCCAATTCCTGCACGGCAGGCAGCTTTTCAACGAGGCCAGCGGCTGGGACGTGGCCGGACTCGGCGCGAGCGAGTTCGACCGGCGCATGCGCGAGCTGGGCTGGAGCTTCGCCCCGCACAGCGTGCCCGGCGGGGCGGCGCTCATCTGGGAGGGGCCGCTGGCCAAGGCCGGATTCAATCCGAGCTTGTGCGGCGCGCCGCGGCGGACGGTGAAGACCTTCACCGAGGTGTTCACCGTCGGGCATCCGCAGGATCTGGTGTTCCGGGCCTTCCGCAACGGTCGCCGCCGGGATCCGGAATTGCGTTATCTGGATATCGAACTCGGGATCCCGCGCGACGTGCGGTGAGCGTTCACAGGCGGCTGAGGCGGATCGGCAGTCCGTCCGCGGGAGTGGGGCCGGTACTGGGTACGAGGGGCACCTCGTAGCCGTCCGGCACACTCCACTGGTAGTTCAGCAGCATGCGGTGCATGGTCGCCTTGACCGTCATGCTGCCGAAATATTTGCCGATGCACTTGTGCGCGCCGCCGCCGAAAGGCGGCCAGGCGAACCGGTGCGACTTGTCCTCCGCGCGTCCGGGATCGAAGCGTTCGGGATCGAAGACGTCCGGATCGTGCCAATACTCCGCATTGCGCATCATGGAGTACGGGCCGACCATGATCAGCGCGCCCTTGGGAATGAAATACCCCGCGATCTCGGTGTCCTCCAGAGCTTCTCGCACCATCTGCCCGACCGGGGCGTACATGCGCAGGGTCTCGCGGAAGGCCATCTCCAGCGCGGGCAACCGGTCCAGGTCGGCGTAGTCGAGCGTGGGCTTGCCCAGCGCCTGCGATTCCTTGCGTAGCCGTTCCTGCCACCGCGGGTTCCGCCCCAACTCGTAGGCCAGCATCGAGATGGCCAGGGTGCTGGTGTCGTGGGCGGCCATCATCACGAAGATCATGTGGTCGACGATGTCGACGTCGGAGAAGGATTCGCCGTCCTCGGTCTCGGCATGACAGAGCACGCTGAACAGGTCCTCACCGGCGCCGGCCCGCTTGGCGGGTAGCTCACGCCGGAAGTAGTCCTCGAGCAGCTTGCGCCCGCGCAGTCCCCGGCTCCACACCCCGCCCGGCATGTTCGCGCGAATGATGGCCTGGCCACCGTGCACGGCGTCCTCGAAGGCGCGGGAGAGCCGCGTTCCCTCGGGGCCGAGTTCCGCCCCGGCGAAGACCACGGTCGCCTGTTCCAGCAGCAGCCGCTTGACGTGGTCGTACAGCCGGAAATCCGGTGCGGGCCGCCACGAGTCGACGCCGCGCACGACGCGCGGGGTGGTGAGCCCGAGGTAGCCGATCAGCCGCGGGCGCGTGAAGGCCTGCTGCAGAATGCGGCGGTGGTAGGCGTGATCCTCGAAGTCACGCAACAGGATTCCGCCGCGGAAGAACGGGCCGATCACGAATTCATAGCCGCGTTGCGCGGACAGCGCATGCCTGCGGTCGAGCAGGACCTCCTCGGTGGCGGCCGGGCTGACGACGCCGACCACCTGCCGCCCGAACACGCCCATCCACTGCACCGGGCCGTACCGGCGCATACGGTCCCGGCTGAAGTTCAACGGATCGGCGAGGGTGCTGAGCAGATGGCCGATACCCGGCGGGCCGTAATCGCCCATCACCGGTTTCAGACCGCTACCGGACGGCGGCGCGGCCAGCGGTCGCGGCACGGCGGGGTACCGCTGCAGCACCCCGGCGGCTCGGCATTGAATTCGATGATTCACTACGGCTTTTCGTACAGCCATGCCTCCACGGTAGCGGAAACGTTAGTTTCCGTAAACGGTCGTTTCCCGATTTCTGTGCCAAGCTGACAGGGTGACGCGAGCAGCCAATGGGACCTATCGCGGCACCACCACCGACGAGCGGCGTGAACAGCGCCGGCGGCGGCTGCTGGACGCGGCCCTCGACATCGTCGGCACGCAGGGGCTGGCCGCACTCACGGTGCGCGGGGTGTGCGAACAGGCGAAGGTGGGGCCGCGTTTTTTCTACGAATCGTTCACCGATCTGGACGCGCTGGCCACCGCCCTGCTCGACGAGGTGCAGGGCGAGGCCCTGGAACAGGCCCGCACCGCCATGACCGACACCCCCGGCGACCCGGAGGCCAAACTGCGCGCCGGGGTGGCGGCGCTGATCATCGGCGTCACCGACGACCCGCGCCGCGCCAATATCGCCTTCGCCCAGGCCTACGGGTCCGAACTGCTCATGCGCCGCCGCTTCGAGGGCATGCGGCGGGTGGCCGAGCTGCTCATCGAGCAGACCCGCGTCCTGCTCGACATCCCCGAAGGCGACGACACCGCACTGACCGCCCTCGCACAGCTCATCACCGGCGGCGCGGCCGAGCTGATCCTGGTGTGGCTCGACGGCGGCCTGAAGGTCGAGCGACCGGTACTCATCGGCATCGTCGCGGATTACGTTGTGGCCATGGTGGATCGGCTGCCCGGCATGCGGTCCCGCCTCCCCGAGACTTCAGCGCCGGACTGAGAGCCGCTACCCGTCGCGCATGCGGGCCGCCGACCGGGTGCCGAACCGATCTCGGGGTACCCCACGAGTTACCCCTGTCGGCGCGAAATCAGTCGTCAGGTCCCGGACCGACCGATCCCGCTGTCTGCTATCTCGTCGACGACGATCTTCGCCGTCTCCATACAGGCGGTGATGCCGCCGTTGGCGTACTCCTTGACCGCGTCGCCGACATTCCAGAGATTGGCGATCGGGGTGTCGTGGGGTAGGTCGTATCCGGCGACGGCCCGCTGGGGTGGCCAGTCGTCGCGGGTGACGGCGATGGACAGGATGCGGGCCCGCTCGAAGCCCGGGATCTCCTCGCGCAGATCCTGGAGCACGAGCGCGGTCTCGGCCTCGGCGTCGAAGGTGCCGACCGAGGGTTTGGGCACGCCGGCGCCGACGTAGAGATGCCAGCCCTCGGGCGCCATCTCCGGGCAGGTCGCGGTGAAGTTGGCGACGTAGCACAGCCGCCGGGTGCGGGCGAAGCTGAGCAGCCCGGGCGCGTCGATCAGCGGTTCGCGGCTGGCGAAGTTGACCGAGATCATGGCGCAGGGCAGGTCGCGCTGAAGCACGCTGCCCACGTAGTCCGACGGGAAGTGCTCCGGGCCGACCAGATCCATGGTGGCCGACGGCCCGATGTCACTGACCGCGAAAGCGCAGGTGATGTCCGAGATTTCGCCGTCATGGCTGATCCGCGCCCCGGTGATCCGGTCCCCCTCGACATGCAGTCGCCGCACCTCACTGCCGAGCCGGACCTCTCCCCCATTGCGCTCCACCACCTCGGCGAGGGCCTTCCAGATACCGATGGTGCCCTCGGGGCAGAAGCCGAACTTCTTGAACGCCGCCTTCCGCGCGAAGTAGGTGAGGAACACCCGTGCGGGCAGCTCCTCGGAGCCGACAGCGAAGATGGAACCGCACATATTGCGGAAGATTCCTTGCACCGCATCGTTTTTGGTGTAGCGGCGCACCCAGTCGGCGGTGGACAGCTCCCGGTCCGGCAACTCCCCCTCCGCGCGGGCGGACCCGCCGAGCAGCTGGGCGCCGTGGCGGGTCAGCTGGGAGATGAGCAGTCCCCAGCCGCCGGTGGCGATGTCCACGTCACGGCCGTTGATCCGGTAGAGGATCGGCGGATCCGCCGGGCGCACTTCGAATTTCGCCCCGACCTCCTCGAAGGTCTGTTCGGTGATGCCGCCGAGTTCGATGACCACAGCGCCGGTGTTGATGGTGAATCCGTCGAGCTCGGCGGTGGAAGCCCGCCCGCCGACTCGGTCGAGACGTTCGGCCACCAGGGTCCGATAGCCCCGGTGCGAGAGCCGGGCGGCCGCGCACAGCCCGCCCGCTCCGGCTCCGACAACCAGTGCGTCCCACGCGTTCTCGCTCATTGCGAGGCTCCTCAGAGCAGGCTCAGCCCGCTGGGTTCACCCCGGGCTGAGCGTCGGACATATCAGTAATACGACTCCAATTCTCCCGCACCTGATCCACGCTCGGGACCTCACTGAAGAACACGGGCTTGTTCGCGAACAACTGGGCGCGTTGCACCGAGCCGCCGCCGACCACCAGCACCATGCCGGAGTCGGTGCAGTCCTCGCCCATCAGGTGCGCCACGATCGGGGCGACCTGCGCGGGCGGCAGCTTCTCGAGCATGGCCTCCGAGGCGATATCGGCGGTCATGCGGGTGGCGGCCATGGGCGCCACGGCATTGACGGTGATGTCGTACTTGCGGCCCTCGATGGCGAGGGTGTTCATCATGCCCACCAGGCCCATCTTGGCGGCGCCGTAGTTGGCCTGACCGAAGTTGCCGTACAGGCCCGAGGTGGAGGTGGCCATGACGACCCGGCCGAAGCCCTGCTCACGGAAGTGCGGCCAGGCGGCGTGGGTGACGTAGAACGAGCCGAACAGGTGCACGCGCTGCACGGCTTCGAAGGCCTCGGGGGTCATCTTCACGAAGCTCATGTCGCGCAGGATGCCCGCGTTGTTCACGATGCCGTGCACCGCGCCGAAGCTGTCGATCGCGGTCTGCACCAGCGCCTTCGCGCCCTCTTCGGTGGCGACGCTGTCGTAGTTGGCGACCGCGGTGCCGCCGGCCGCACGGATCTCCTCGACCACGGCGTCGGCCATATTGTGCCCGGATCCCGAGCCGTCGCGCGCGCCGCCGAGGTCGTTGACCACGACCTGAGCACCCTCGCGGGCGAGCAGCAGCGCGTACTCGCGCCCCAGACCGCCACCGGCTCCGGTGACAATGATGACGCGATCGGTTACACCAGGCATGAATTCTCCTTGCCGTATCTAATAGCTTTTCAGAAGTTAGCAGCAGGGATGCTCCGTCCCTGTGCTACCCGCCACACTCGTCGAGTAACTGGACAATCGATAGGTTGGAGTGGTGATGCCGCACCTGTACCGCCTCCATCCCGAACTCGAGGCGACTCTGCCCCACCTGGCACTGGGCACGAGCCCCACACCGGTGCGACGACTCGACGCCCTCGACACCGCCTGCAAGGGCGGCGCGGAGATCTGGCTCAAGGACGACAGCGTGTTCGGCGACGGCGGCTGGGGCGGCAACAAGGTGCGCAAGCTGGAATGGCTGCTGCCCGACGCGCTGCGGCAGCGCCGCACCACCATCGTCACCGTGGGCGGGCTGGGCACCAACTGGGGGCTGGCCACCGCACTCTACGGCCGCGAGCACGGGCTGAAAACCGTTCTGGCACTGATCGATCAGCCCGAGGACGACCATGTGCGCGCCCAGCTGAAGCGACTGCGGGACTCGGGCGCGGAGCTGCACTTCACCCATTCCAAGGCCCGGACGATCCTGAGTGCGCCGTATCTGCTGGCGCGGCATTTCACCGGATTCCGGCCGCCGTACTTCCTGCCGGCGGGCGGGTCGTCGGCGGTGGGTGCGATCGGATACGTCGAGGCGGCACTGGAATTGGCCGAACAGGTCCAGGCCGGGGAACTGCCGGAACCGAGCCACATCGTGATCCCGGTCGGCTCGGGAGGGACGGCGGCGGGGCTGTCGCTGGGATTGCGGCTGGCGGGGCTACAGACCCACGTGGTGGGCGTGGTCGTCAACGACACCCTGCGGCTGGACGAGCCGACGCTGACCGGGCTGGCCGTGCGATGCGCGAAGCTGCTGCGCTCACGCGGCGCGCGGATCCCCGAGAACATCTCCCCCGCGGGCAATCTGGATATCGTCACCGAGTATCTGGGCCCGGGCTACGGCTACCCGATGCCGGAAGCCGCTACCGCACAGGCGCTCTCGGCCGATCGGGAGCACATGACCCTGGAGCCGGTCTACACCGCCAAGGCCATGGCCGCGCTGCTGGACATGAACGCGCACGGCCGGTTCGGCGACGGTCCGGTGGTGTATCTCAACACCAACGGACCGCGCTGACACCGGATTTCGCGTCCATCACGCGGCGGCCAGCTTGGCGGCCAGGAAGTCCTCCCAGGTACGCTGCCCCACGGCGTGCTCGGGGGTCAGGTTCGCGCCCGTCGCGTACACCCGGGCCGCCTTGCCGGGGGCCTTCACCGTGAACACCGGGCGGCGACGGCCGGTCGCCGCCAGATAGCTGCGCTCGAGTTCCTTCATGGTGTAGATGCGGGGGCCGCCGATCTCCTCGACCAGTCCGGCGGGCTCGCCCTGCACCAGTTCCACCAATCGCGCTGCCACTTCACCGGTTTCGATGGGCTGGAAGCGGAAATCGAACGCGGGCACCACCGGCATCCTGCCCATGGCCGACACCATGGTGAAGAGCAGGTCGTGGAACTGGGTGGCGCGCAGCGTGGTCCACGGCAGGCCCGAGTTCTCCACCACCAGTTCGGCGTCGCGCTTCGAGGCCATGTAGCCCATCACCTGCCGGTCGATGGCGCTCTCCACCGGGACCCGCTCCGCGCCGACCACCGAGATGTAGACCAGGTGCGGGAACGCCCCCGCGGCATTGATGGCGTCGACCAGGACGCGGGTCTTGTCGCCGTCGCCCTTGGTGGTGCCCGCCAGGTGCAGCACGGTGTCCACGCCCGCGACCGCCTCCGCGATGCCCGCCCCGGTCTCCAGGTCGCCGGCGACGAACTCGATGCCGTCCTTCGCCTCGTGCGCGCTGCGGCTGAGCACCCGCACATCCAGTCCGGCCTGCCGCAGCAGCGGAGTGACCAGGCTGCCCAGGGTGCCCGTGCCGCCGGTGACCAGAACCGTTTTCGCCATGGTGACCATCTCCTTCGTCTCGCGCCGCCGCTGTGGTGGCGTCCTGCCTTGATGACGACGCGGGGCCCGCGGCTGTGACACGACGTGACGGGCGGCACAGCGCGGACGGGTCGTAGGCTGGCCACATGCCCGATTCCGGTTCCCCGCAGCGGTTCGAGCGACTGCTGGAGCTGGTCTCCGGCCGACGGGTCGCGGTGCTGACCGGCGCGGGCATCTCCACCGACAGCGGCATCCCCGACTACCGCAGCGCCGGCGCGCCGCCGCGAACCCCGATGACCTATCAGCAGTTCGTGGGCGATCCGATGTTCCGCCAACGGTATTGGGCCCGCAACCACATCGGCTGGCGGCGCATGGACGCGGCCCGGCCGAACCCCTCGCATCACGCGCTGGCCCGGCTGGAGCGCGCGGGCATCGTGACCGGGCTGCTCACCCAGAACGTGGATCTGCTGCACACCAAGGCCGGGCATCGCCGGGTGATCGACCTGCACGGCGTCTACGCCCGCGTCCGCTGCCTGTCCTGTCAGGCGCTGACCTCGCGCATGACCCTGGCCGACCGTCTGGAGGCCGCCAATCCCGGCTTCGCCGACTCGGTAGCCCTCGACGGTCTCGAAGTCGCACCCGACGCCGACGCGGTCATCGCCGACACCGCCTCCTTCCGCATGGTCGACTGCCAGACCTGCGGCGGCCTCCTCAAACCCGACATCGTCTACTTCGGCGAATCCGTCCCCAAGCCCCGCGTCGCGGCAGCGTTCGACCTGGTCGACGCCGCCGACGTCCTGCTGGTCGTCGGCTCCAGCCTCACCGTCATGTCCGGCCTGCGCTTCGCCCGCCGCACCGCCAAGTCCGGCCGCCCGGTCATCATCCTCAACCGCGGCCGCACCCACGCCCACGACCTCGCCGCCCTCACCCTCGACACCGGCTGCGCCCCGATCCTCACCGCCCTCGCCGACACCCTCGCCCCGCACTGAGTCCGACGACCCGCGCCGCAGGTGCCCAGTGGCAGCTTTCCGAGGACGTTCTGCCCTGTAGCCGATCGCGCACACGGACCAGTCTTGGTAGTGGCCGAGGGCCGAATCCGCACGCGGATACCGATTTTCGAGAGGACCACATCATGAAGCCGTTGTCGGAATCGCTGACCGAACTCGCCGCCCAGGTGAAGCGTTTCGAGGAATCGTCCGCCGCCGCACGGGAGAAGGGCCAGGCCACCATGCAGGCACGCCGCGAAGAACTCCACGCCACCGCGCAACGCGAGGCCCACGAATTCGAAAAGACCGCCGCAGACCTGCGCGAGTCCGCCCAGCAGTGGTGGACCGACACCCGCGAAGCCCTCGAACACCAGATCCACTCCATGCGAGCCGATTTCGAGAAGTGGCAGACCGAGATCAAGGCCCAGCGCGCCGCCGCCAACCAGCCCGCAGCCGACGCGCAGCCCGTAACTCCGGGAACGCAGAACTGATCACGAACCGGCGGCTCATCCGGGCACGGGATTCAGCCCGGGTGACCAGCCCAGCGGGGCGTCGCTGAATCCTCCAGCCCCGGGCAGATTGTGAACTGGATTGCGAAAGCCCCCTGATCTGCGGCAGTTCGGATCAAGGGGCCTTCTCTTGCACTACATCCGGAGCCATGGATCCGCACCGGAACGGAGAAGCTCTCTACGCGGGGAATTCGCGGCTCGAACGAGGTTCCCCGTCGTGGATCTCGGGTCGGCTCCAGATGTTCCACGCGGTGGCCTCGGGGCGGCGGAGTTCGGATTCCCGCGCCGCCTGCTCCAGCTTGGGCACCAGGTCTTCGTAGTACCGATGGGTGTCGCAGCTTTCGCCACAGTCCTTGTGGAGTGTCAAGGTTTCGGACCTGTATATCAATGCCTTGGCGGACGGCTACGGCGCATCGGACGGGGAGCGAGCGGTGTTACTCGGCCTGGCTCTGGAAGTCAGGACGGCCCAGAAGTCCGGCGGTGGCCGGTGGCGTGCATATGCCGATGAGCTGAACGAGGGATTCGACCACGAGGCGTGAATATCGACCTGTCCGGAGCACGCTGGTTCAAGAGCACCTACAGCAGCAGTTCGGGCGGGGACTGCGTGGAAGCGGCTCACCTGAGCGGCGGCAGGGTTGCGGTCAGGGATTCGAAGCTGGGTGAGGCGAGTCCGGTGCTGGCGTTCGCGCCGGAGGCATGGGATGCCTTCGACTCGGCGGTGCAGGCCGGGAAGTTCGATTTGGCCTGACCGAGAGTGTCGAATCTGGGGAGTCTGGGCATGTCACCCGGGCTCCTCCGGCATCAGGTGAGGTGCCGGTCGAGTAGGGCCAGGTAGTGCGATACCGGTCCGAGGGTGAGCAGGCCGGTGCCGGCTCCCGCCAATTCGGCTGCGGCCGGGGCCAATTGGGCGCGCAGGCGCGCCATCAGGGGTTGCTCGCCGAGGGCGACAGCGGCTCGGGCGAGCAGGCACAGGCGTAGTTCGAGCATGAGGTCGTGGGGTGGGGCGGGTAAGGACAGGAGGGCGGCGCGGGCGGCCGCCGAGTCGCCCTGGTCGAGCAGGATCAGGGGGCGGACCCAGGGGGCGTGTGGGCCGAGGTCGGCGAGATTCTCGCGGGCGATCGGTTCGCCGTGGCGCAGGCGCTGACAGAGCAGGGCCAGGGGGAGCAGGCCGTGCTGGACGCCCGGCATGGCGGTGCCGGGGTGGGCGGCGCTGGCCGAGCGGTAGGCGGCTTCGGCCTCCTGCAGGGGTGCGGTGATCGAGGTGCGCAGGGCCGCGTACCAGCGGGTGAAGAAGGGCACCAGCGGGAGTTCGTAGCGGTCGGCGAGGGCGTCCGCGGCCTCGGCGTGCTGGTCGGCGGCGTCGAAATCGGCGGTGGCGCTGAGGGCCTGGATGCGCACGAGGTGGCCCAGGACTTCGAAGGTGACCAGACCCGCGGCCTGGGACACGGCGATCAGTTCCGCGCCGAGGGCGGCGCGTTCGGGAGCGAGGCCCGCGCGGTGGAAGGTGTTCAGGAAGCGGGCGTTCAGGGTCAGGGCGCGCAGCGTGGGATTGTTCAGGTGGGCCGCGAGTGCTTCGGCGGACTCCGCGGCGGCGCGGCCCCGGGCCGGGTCGGTGGCGCGTAGTTCGAGGGCGATGGTGCTGAACAGCCGGCAGCGCAGTTCCGGGTCGGCGGTGGGCATCTCGCGCAAGACTCGTTCGGCGGCGGCGACCACGGTGCGAGTGAGCTCCGGGTCGTCGGGCTCGGTCCAGACGGTCGGGACGTCGAAGGCGACGATCACCCGCGCGGTCAGTTCGGGATCACCGAGTTCGGCCGCAGATCGAATCGCCTCGGCCCGTAGGCTGCCCGCCTCCGGAAGCCGGCCGATCACCGCCAGCGCGCGCACCAGGCCCATGGTCGCCTCGAGTCCGGCCCGCACATCCCCGGCGCGCCGGTACCCGGTCACCGCGTCCGCCCAGAGCCGGGCCGCCTCGTGCGGGGCGAACACCCGCTCGGCGGCGGAGGCGGCGCGCCGCGCGTACTGTCCGGCGCGGGCGGCGGTCGCGCGGGTCGCCGCGCGGCCGAAATGATGTGCCAGGACGGCGGGATCGGCCGTGCCGGTCGCTTCGAGCAGCGTCGCGATCCTGGCGTGCCATGCCGAGCGGCGGGGTCCGGGGATATCGCCATAGACGACCTCCCGTACCAGGGCGTGCGCGAAAGATGTTCCCGCCGTCTCGGATTCGTCGAGGAAGCCCGCACGCAGGGCCGCGGTGACAGCCGCATCGGTGAGCTGCTCGTCACCGGTCAGCGCCGTCAGCACCTCGAAGTCGAGCTCGGGCCCGGCGACCGCGGCTTGCTCGAGCACCGCCCGGTGCGGCTCCGCCAGTCGCTGTACCCGGTGCCGCACCACATCCCGGACTCCGGCGGGGACCGCGGCCAGAACGGTCGCGCCATCGTCGCGCCACAGCCGCGCCAGTTCCCGGAGGTAGAACGGATTTCCTTGTCCGCGAGCATCGATCCGCCGCAACGCCCCGGCGTCGATACCGGGTCCCGCGACCTCGCGGACCAACTCCGCGACCGCGTCCTGATCCAGTCCGCCCAGTTGAATGCGCACCGGTTCGGCGCGGGCCAGGCGCGCCAGCGCGGCCGCCAGCCCCGGCTCCACATCGGTGCCGCGATAGGTGGCGACCAGCAGCACGGGACCCGCGACCGGTGTAGTCGCCAACGCCGTGAGCAGTTCCAGGGTCTCCTCCCCCGCCCAGTGCAGGTCGTCGAAGACGAGCAGCACCGGCGCGTTCCGGGCGACCGCCCCCAGCTGGTCGACGGCCGCGCGCCGGGCCCGGAAGCGTTCGACCGCCGGGTCCGCGTTCCCGAAGTTCACACCGCCGACCTCGGCCACAGTCCAGGTATTCGACACGGTGCCGGTATTCGACACCGTGCCCGAACTCGACACCGTGCCCGTCGTCGACACCACAGCCCCATACCCGGCCCCGGCGAGCCGGGCCACGATCCGGGTCCACGGCCAGTCCGCCGGCACGCCGCGATCCGCGGGACTCGATCCCCACGCGACGATCCATCCCCGCTCGGCCAGCATCGCCGAAACCGTGTCGGCGAGAGCGGTTTTCCCAGCGCCCTCGATCCCCGAGACCAACACCAGCTCCGCACGGCCGGTCTCCGCCACCCGTGCCGCCGTCTCCGCGATCCGCCGCCGTTCGTCCGCCCGCCCCACGAACACACTCCCCGCGCCGTGTCTCGCCGGGGCCGCGCCGCTTTGCACCGATCCATCGTCGGCCGTTCCCACGGATGCCGCGTGGGCGACGCGGGCCGCGTCGGGATCGACATGCGATCCACCCGCCGTCGGTCCCCCGGACTCGGCGGCGACCCGGCCCTGTTCGACCGACACGCTGTCATCGAGAAACGCTGCCGCAGTGCCGGTTCGCGCGGATGCGATGTCGATCTGGATTTCCGGAGCGCCGATCTGCGTTGCCCCAGCGCGGAGCCGCGATGCCTGGGCATCGAGATGCGGCGCCTGGGCGAGGATGTCGGCTTCGAGGCGGCGCAGGGCCGGGCCCGGATCCACGCCGAGTTCGTCGCGCAGTGTGCGGCGAATATCGCGCAGTGCGGCGAGTGCGTCGGCCTGGCGACCGGACCGGTAGTGCGCCAATGCCACGGTGTGCCAGGCCGGTTCGCGCAGTGGATGCTCGTGCAGGTGCGCTTCGAGGGCGAGCACCGCCTCGGTCTGGCGGCCGAGGTCGCTCAGTGCCCGGGCGCGGAGTTCGATTGCGTGGGAACGCGCTTCGCCGAGCCGGACAATCTCCGCGCGCGCCCAGGACCGGTCCGCGAGTTCGGCGTATGCCGGACCCCGCCAGAGACCCAGGGCCGCCTCGAGATCCGAGAGTGTCGCGGCGGGGTCGGCGGGTGCGTTCGCGGCGGCGGCGCGAGTCAGGGCGGCGAAGCGATCGGCGTCCACCTGGCCGTCGCTGGTGCGCAGCGCGTACCCGGGGGCCGAGGTGATCAGCAGGCGGGCGGGCGCGCGGGGCGCGCGCTCCGGTTCGAGAGCACGGCGCAGGTCGGAGACGAAGGTCTGGATGGTGCCCGTCGGGTCGCGGGGCGGCCGCTCCCAGAGATCGCCGACGAGTTGCGAGACCGGGACCACGCGGCCGTGCGCGATCAGCAGCCGAGCCAGCAGGGCTCGGTGCCGCGGGCCCTTGAGGGCCAGCGGTCCGCGCGCGTTCTCCGCCCGGAGCGGTCCGAGAACTCCGAAGGTCACCACGTCCGCCGACTCTATCGCCGGGTCCGGCGAACCCGGCACTGAGCCGACACTGACCGGTTGCTGAGCGGGTCGCGACATGCTCGGCCGGTACCGAGCACCACCTGGAGAGGATCATCATGAGCCCGCGCATCCCCGGATTCGACTACCAGCGCGTCACCGTCGCCGACGGTGTCACGCTGCATGCGGCGGTGGCCGGATCCGGCAGCCCGATCGTGCTGCTGCACGGCTTCCCGCAGACCCATCTCATGTGGCGGCACGTGGCCGCGGACCTGGCCGCCGACCACACCGTCATCTGTCCGGATCTGCGGGGCTACGGCGACAGCGACAAGCCGGTCGACCGCGACGGCGACACGTACTCGAAACGCGCCATGGGCAATGACATCGTCGCTCTGGCACAGACTTTCGGGCACGAGACCTTCGCGCTGGCCGGACACGACCGGGGCGCGCTGGTCGCCATCCGCACCGCGCTCGACCATCCCGGGCACGTCACCCACCTGGCGTCGCTGGACGTGCTGCCGACCCTCGACATGTGGGATGTCCTGCATGGCGTGACCGGCGCCATCGGTTTCCATCTCTACCTGATGGCCCAACCGGCCGGACTGCCCGAACAGCTCATCGGCGCGAGCCCGGACGCCTTCTTCGGGCACTTCCTCGACAGCTGGACCCAGCGCCCGGACGCCATTCCCGGCGAGATCCGCGCGGCCTACCTCGCCGCGTGCCGCGCGGCCGTCCCGTCGATCGTGGCCGACTATCGCGCCTCGGCGAATATCGATCTCGCACACGACCGGGCCGACCGCGAGGCGGGCCGCACCCTGCGCATGCCGGTGACCGTGCTGCAGCAGGACTGGGGTTCCTTCCTCGGCTTCGAACCCGACGCCCTGTGGCGGGCCTGGGCACCGGACCTGCGTCACGCCACCGTCGGCTGCGGCCATTTCATGGCCGAGGAAGCGCCCGACGACATCGTGCGCGAGCTGCGTGATCTGATGCTGCGCTAGTCCCGGACCTCGAGGCGGCGGACCAGCGCGGCCCGCAGGGTTTCGGGATTGTCGGTGTCCGCGCCCAGGATCATCCGGACCACCTGCGGCGCGGCGAACCACCAGGCCGCCAGCGCAGCGACCGCGTAGAGCAGATAGCCGGGCGCGACATCGTCGGGCAGCGTCCCGGCCCGTTGCGCGGACGCCAGCGCGGCGACCTTGTCGGCGTAGTGCGAGGCTCGGGCCGACTCCGCGGGCAGCTCGCCGGCCTGCGGCTGCAAGCCCTCCCAGTACATGAGCCGCAGGAACTGCGGGTGGGTGTGGTGGAATGCGCTGCTGGCCACCTCGGCGGACCGGGGAGCGGTGCGCGACACCACGCTGCTCCCCGGCTGAACCCGCACTGCGGCAGCTCCACCCTCTGGACGATCAGCGGGTGGAGCGGGGGGCTCCGATACCGGGGTCGATGCGGGTGGGCCCGGCGGCGCTGGGAGTGATCGGGAAGTCGAAGATCGCGGTCGGGATGTAGACGGTGGCGCACGAGTTGGGGATGTCGACCACGCCGGAGAATCGGCCTTCCACGGGAGCGGCACCGAGCAGCAGGTACGCCTGCTCCCGCGAGTACCCGAAGTTCGTCAGGTAGTCGATCGCGTGCAGGCAGGCCCGTTCGAACGCCAATTGCGAGTCCAGGTACCGCTGTTCGCCGTCGAGGGTTACCGAAGTGCCGGAGAAGGCGAGGAATTCGGAGTAGACCGGTCCTTCGTTGCCGGGCAGGAACACCGCGTTCTCGGTGACGCCGTACAGCTGCATCCCGTTCTTGATGACGTCCACGCGCAGGTCGATGAACCCGCCCATTTCGATCGCGCCGCAGAAGGTGATCTCGCCGTCGCCCTGGGAGAAGTGCAGGTCCCCCACCGAGAGGTTCGCGCCGGGCACGAAGACGGGATAGAAGACGCGGCTGCCGCGGGTGAGGTTCTTGATGTCCTGGTTGCCGCCGTTCTCGCGGGGCGGGGCGGTGCGGGCGGCTTCCCCTGCGACACGGTCGTATTCGGCTCCGAACAGGGCGCCCAGGACGGCGTCGCGCGGTTCGGGCGGCAGGGCCAGCGGGGGCACGCGTTCGGGGTCGGTGGCGATGAGGGCGGCCTCGCGGGTATTCCAGGTGGACAGCAGCCCCGCGGAGGGCGCGGTACCCATCAGCCCGGGATGCATGATGCCGGTGAACTTCACGCGCGGAATGTGCCGCGAGGTGGTGGTGTGGCCGCTGAAATCCCAGATGGCCTTGTACGCGTCCGGGAAGTGCTCGGTGAGGAAGCCGCCACCGTTGTCGGTCGGGAAGATGCCGGTGTAGCCCCAGCCCTGCCCGGCCAGCGGGCCCGCGTCCTCCTGCGGGATCGGGCCGATATCGAGGATGTCGACGATGAGCAAGTCGCCCGGTTCCGCGCCCTCGATCGCGAACGGGCCCGACAGGCAGTGCACGGTGGTCAGTGGGGCGTCGCGGACGTCGTCGGCGGAGTCGTCGTTGCGGATCGCGCCGTCGAACCATTCGCGTACATGCACCCGGAACTCCGTGCCGGGGGTGACGGTGACGACGGGCGGAATGTCGGGATGCCAGCGGTTGTGGCCGACGAACTTCTGGTCGGTGAACTTCTTGGTGGAATCGAGCGGGTACAGCAGTTCGGGCATGGGTGGACTCCTCGGTGTCAGGGACGGGGAAGCTTGCGGTGCAGGGGGTTTCGGCTGACCGGGGTGCGGCCGCCGCCGGGCGGGGCCGACACCACCGGCGGTCGCGACGCGGTGGCCGCGGTGGCGTCGAGCAATCGCATGGCCGGTGTCGAGCCGTGCAGCAGCACACCGCCGCCGATCCGCCGCCGCGCCGGCCGGCCGCAGTGCGGGCAGGGCGACTCGGCCGGCACGTCGGCCATGGAGTGGACACGGTCGAAGGCGCCGCAGTCGCGGCAGGCGAACTCGTAACTGGGCACGCGGGCGCTCCGTTCTCTCCGGCGACCACGCCGGATTTTGTTTTCATATGTAGCTATTTCAGTTGACCACGATACGGAGCGCGTCGGATCGCGGTGGCGAAACCACTGGGTTAACTGGCAGTTACGGGAAATCCCGTCGGTATCCGCAGTGTTAAGTTTCATCTGCGCTATCTTCAAATGAAACTATTCGACATATGGTCTGTTCTCGTTGCGTACCCGAGGCCTCAAGGAGCCTCGACACCGAGGAGAACGACACATGAGCACAACCCGATGGCAGCGGTTCCAGACCTGGGCCGCGCGCGACGATATCGAGGACTACTCACTGCGCTACGCGCCCAAGTCCTTCCGCCGCTGGAGTCCGATGGCGTGCTCGATCACCGCCCTCGGCGGCATCGCCTACCTCGCCGACTATTCGATCGGCGCGTCCATCGCGGTGACCCACGGCTCGGCCAGCGCGATCGTCGCCATCCTGGTCGCGGCGGCGACCATCTTCCTGACCGGCATCCCGATCGCCTACTACGCCGCCAAATACAACCTGGACATGGACCTGCTCACGCGCGGAGCCGGTTTCGGATACTTCGGCTCGACCCTGACCAGCCTCATCTACGCCAGCTTCTGCTTCATCTTCTTCGCACTGGAGGGCTCGATCATGGCGCAGGCCATGAAGCTCGCCTTCCACATACCGCTACCGCTGGGCTATGTGATCGGGTCGCTGATCATCATCCCGCTCGTGCTGTACGGCATGTCGGCGCTGGCGAAGTTCCAGGTGTGGACCCAGCCGCTGTGGCTGATCCTGTTCGCCGCGCCGCTGGTGACCATCGCCGTCGGCGACCCGTCCGGGTTCGACGGCTTCGTGTCCTGGGCCGGCGACGGCGGCACCGCCCGGGTGACCGCGATCGGAGTGGGAGCCGGTGCGGGCGTGGCTCTGTCGCTGATCGCGCAGATCGGTGAACAGGTCGACTACCTGCGATTCATGCCCGAGAAGTCGGAGACCTCCGCGTGCCGTTGGTGGTCGGCGGTGCTGGCGGCGGGCCCGGGCTGGGTGATCCTGGGCGCGGCCAAGCAGCTGTGCGGCGCGTTCCTGGCGTTCTATGTGGCCGGGCAGGTCGGCTTCGCGCGGGCGACCGAACCGATCGAGCAGTTCCTCGGCGGGTACGGCGCACTCATCCACAATCACGCCGTGGCCTTGACCATCGCGACCGTGATGGTGCTGCTGTCGCAGATCAAAATCAATGTCACCAACGCCTATTCGGGCTCGCTGTCGTGGTCGAACTTCTTCAGCCGGGTACTGCACCTGCACCCGGGGCGCGTGGTGTGGCTGGCCCTGCACATCGCGATCGCGCTGGCGCTCATGCTCGGCAATATGTTCACCGTGCTCAACACCATTCTCGGGTTCTATTCGAACGTGGCCATCGCCTGGGTGGGCGCGATCGTGGCGGACCTGGTGATCAACAAAGGGATTCTGAAGATCAGTCCGCCCTACATCGAGTTCAAGCGGGCCTACCTGCGTCCGATCAACCCGGTCGGATTCGTGTCCATGCTCGCCGGGTCGGGTCTGTCGATCGTGGCCTACTTCGGCGGGTTCGGCGAGCTGTTGCAAGCCTGGTCGCCCTACCTGGCCCTGGCCGTGGCCATGGCGCTGACCCCGATCATCGCCCTGGTCACCGGCGGCAAATACTATCTGGCCCGGCCGAATCCACTGCGCGAGGAGATCGAGAAGGAACCGTTGTGGGCCGGACAGACACTTCTGGACGTGGTGGACGGCAAGCGCTACGAACTCCCCGACATGGTGCACGACTGCCCCTTCCACGGCGGGCCGGTGTCCTC
This sequence comes from Nocardia sp. NPDC059764, assembly GCF_042732555.1. NCBI lineage: Bacteria > Bacillati > Actinomycetota > Actinomycetes > Mycobacteriales > Nocardiaceae > Nocardia > Nocardia sp. NPDC059764. Next base: position 4,115 of record NZ_JBHWHH010000060.1, on the reverse strand, counting down.
ACTGAGCTGCACCCTGACCAAGAACTGTGCCGAGCAATGCCAGAAACCGGCATACGACGACACGGTCGGCGCGGTCGAATTGAATTTGATCCCCGCGAGAGCCGTCGACTGACCGGCACCGGCGGCGGGCGGGACCGTAATCGGTTCGCCTGCCGCCGCTTTCGGAAATCAACCGGCGCTGAGCGAACCACCTCCAGTACTTGCAGGTGAAAACATTTCAGGTGACACTGTAGAGTGCTGGGTGTGGACGACAGCACCGCCCTCGCCGCTCTGGACGATCTCGCCCGGCTCGTCCGACGGGCATCACAGGAACTGGACCGGGCGATCGCGACCTGCCTGGGTGAATCCTCGGCCGCGCGCTGGCATGTCCTCACCGCGGTGGCCGGCGCGGAGGGCCTGTCCATGTCGCAACTCGTCGATGCCACCCTGCTCAACGCCGCCACCCTGACCCGCCTGATCGACGCCATGATCGCCGACAACCTGGTGCTCCGCAAGGTCGACGAAACCGATCGCCGCCGCGTGCTCGTCTTCCCCACCCGCCGCGGCCTGCTGACCCGCAAGGTGATGGATCAGACGCTGACGGCCAGCGGGCTGACCGAGATCGCCAACAGCACCTCCACGAAAACCTTGGCGACGCTGGTCGATCGCATTGCCTCGACCGAACCCGCGCCGCTGTGATCCGGGACCGGCGGTAATTCTCACACCGGGAGGTCGGCGAGCGCGGCGGCCGGGGGAGCGGTGCGAGACTCCGCATCGCTCCCCTGCCGACTTCACTGCGGCAGTGTCGCCAGCTCGCGCTGGACGGCCGCGTCGTGCGCGGCGGCTTCCTCGGCGGCCTTCCTCGGGCTCCAGTGCCCGGACATGAGGAACACGAATGGCAGGAACACCACCTGCGCGATCAGGCAGATCCACCACCAGCGCTTCCACTGCGTCGCCGAGTCCGCGCGGGCCTGCTGCACTTCCTTGCCGTGCGCGGACAGGTACGCCAGATCGTCGGCCGGTATCGCGCTCACCGCCTTCAGTTGCGCGCCGGCGGTCGCGAGCTGCGGACCGACTTGCGAGACCACGGCCAGCTGGTCGAGCGGCACCTGCCGGGCGGCCTCGATCCGCGCGGCGGCCTGGTCGGGCGGGATATTGAACTTCTGCGCGACCTGCCCGACCGCGATCGCGGCGGTCTGCTGATCGCCGGGGTTCACCATCAGCTTCACCAGCACGTTCGAGTCGATCGATTGCAGAGTGGCCAGCTCATCGGGATATTTGGCGTTCACGGTGAGCGCGGTTCGCACATCCGCGGCTGGCGCTCCGGTGAGCTTCACCAGGGCGTCGACCTGCGCTGATTGATCATTCGGATTCTTGCCCAGCGCCGTCAGCGTATCCTCGCCGACTTTTTGAATGGTCGCGATCTCGTCGCGGTACTTGGTCGAAATCGTTTGCAGCCGTGGACCGTAGTTCACCAGCGTGCCCGCCGCCGTCACCACCACCAGCAGGCCGAACAGCACCAGGGTGACGACCGTGCGCAGCAATCCGCCCCACACCGCCAGTCCCACCGCCGTCGCCGCGGGATTGCGCTTCTCCACGGTCTCGGTGAAACTGGCCATCCACGTGGCGTAGACGATGCCGCTGCCCATGGCGATCAGGGTCAGCACCGCCGCGAACGTGTAGTAGTCGGTGCCGGATTTGTCGGTGTAACCAATGAAGGTGTAGACACCCGCGATGCTGATGAGCGCACCGAAGATCATGAACGGCTTTCGCACCTTCAGCCGGTCGGACACGATGCCGGTGACCACCAGGGTGATAGCGCTGGCGATCCAGTACCAGTTGCCGAGCCCATTGGCTTGCGCCGAGCTGAATCCGAAGTTGGTCGCCATGTACACCGCGAGGAACGAGATGATGGTGTAGAAGAACGACAGGAACACCGAGATCGCGAAGGCCGATCCCACGACCTCGACATGCAGCATCTGCCGCCATTGATGCCGTTCCAGCCGACCCACGTCCAGTCCGCGCGCCCGCGCCTCGATGAGCGCGCGGTCGCGCAGCGACACCATGATCTGGTCGCGCAGTGCGGGACTGAGCTCACGCAGCGCCACCAGCGCCAGCAGCGCGATCACCACGCTGATCGCACCGCACAACCGGTAGGCGTACTGCCAGTCGGGATGGGCGTCGAGGGTGTGGTTGGCCACCTCGGTGGTGACGAGTGCGCCCAGCACCGGACCAAGCGTCCAGAATCCCATGGCCGAGGCCCGGTCCAGCTGTGGCGAGAAGTCGCGCACCAGCGCGGGAGTCGCGACCAACACCGCCCCCTCCACAATGCTGACCAGGCTGTAGGTGATCAGGTACTCGACTTTCGTGGTGCACGCCGGCACCACGAGAAGCGTCAGCAGCGAACAGATCACCATGCCGTAGGCGACGATATTGGCGCGCCCCCACCGGTCCAGCAGGCCGGTCACCACCGAGGCCACCGCGCCGAACGCCGCTCCCACGATGAAGATGCCGACGAAGTATCGGAAGGTCAGATGGAAGTAGGCGATGAGCTGATTGCCCACCGAACCCGCCACGATCTGCTGGTAGTAGAGGGAGACCGAGGTGATCACAACGACGAACAGGTACCAGAAGCGCGCGGGCGTTTCCGGATAGTGCGGCAGTTTGCGCTGCCAGAGCCCGGTGACCAGCGTCGGCGCAGGGAATTCCGCGGCCGGAGGTGCCACGGTCGGTGTGCTACTCATTTTCGAGACGCCTTTCTCTCCACGGCACTTCGCGCAGCCACAGGCCCTCGGAACGCGGCGCGAACAACCAGAGGTGACAACAGGGTAGCGGCCACGAGTGACCAGGATCACTGTTATCGCACCGCGGGCCCGTTCGGCACGGGGCGCGCCCGTTCACCGATTGTTGGCCCAGACAACAGCACCTGGCCGTCGGGGCATGGCGGACCGGTCATCGGCGCTGGTCACCGTAATGCGGTTTGTATCACCGCATGATTCGAGGATTCGATGACGAAGACCACCGTCGCGCGAGGCCGCTGGGTCGCCGCCTTCGCGGGCGCGCTGATGGCGTTGACGAGCGCCGTCGCCGTCGCCGCCCCCGGCGAACCGGGCGAACGGCCCTCCTTGTGCGACCACGACCAGCGGTCCACCCCGGGCACGCAGTACCTGTGCGCGAATACCGATGACCTGGTCGACGTCCGCATCGGCGACGTCCTGCCCACCCAGCCGTCGCTGGGCTACGACGAGGTGTTCTACAAGCTGGGCCGCTACACGCTCGGCAAGGACGCGGTGAACAAGAAGTTCGACGACTGGTGCGAGGCCAACGGCCAGGGCAGCGCCGCCACCGTGAACCCCGGTGCGCAGCTGAAGGATTCGTCCTCGTTCACCTGCAAGATCGCCGTCGGCTCCGAGACCGCCGACTCCATCGCGCCGATGAAGACCGTGGTGATCGGCCCCCAGGGCCGGCTGTACCTCACCGACGGCCACCACACCCTGACCTCCTTCTTCGAGACCCCGGACGGCGGCGCGGACACCCATGTGCGGCTGCGCGTGCTCGGCAACTTGAGCACCCTGCCCGACGGCAAGTTCTGGGACGCCATGAAGCAGAACCGGTGGACCTGGCTGAAGGATGTCAACGGCAACGCCATCAAGGAGCACCAGCTCCCGAAGTCGGTGGGCCTGGCCAACTTCGCCGACGACAAGTACCGCAGCATGATGTACTTCGCCCGCGACATCGGCTTCCACGAAGGCAGCCTGCCCTTCGAGGAGTTCTACTGGGGCGCGTGGATGCGCGACAACAAGGTCGGCGGCGACTGGAACCGCAACGATTTCGCCGCCTACCTGGCCGCGCTGAAGACCGTCACCCAGGCGCAGGTCGCGCTCGGCCCGAACACCGTGGTGGCCGAGGGCAAGACCGCCGCGCAGCTGGATGTGCTCCCGGCGTGGAACGGCGGCAGCGCCGAGGACAAGGGTGAGTTCGGCAAGATCTCCAAGCCGTACTCCGACGCCAAGCCCGGCAAGCTCGGCTACGCGATCGAGTACCGCCTGCGCACCGGCCGCTGATCACCGGACAGCGACGACAAAGACCTCGGGATCGCCGGACGCGATCCCGAGGTCTTTCGTTCGATCAGGGGT
>NZ_JBHWHH010000059.1:0-38856 GCF_042732555.1 Nocardia sp. NPDC059764 | reverse complement strand
AGCCGATACCCCGCACGAGCGCGCGCCGATTATCCGAACGATCCGGTGTTGGGCCGCGCGGGCGCCGGGTGCCAGGCCCCGCAGTTCTGCGTCGAGAAGGCCACGTCGGTCGCCTTGATCTCCACCGTGATCGACCGCAGCCGGGTGAAGTCGCTGGCGATGATGTAGTAGTTCGGGTCCGGGTAGTCCTCGGGGGTCTGGACCTTCCATAGCCGCCGCCAGAAGCAGCCCGCGGGGGCCGGATCCATCGTCCCGTCGCCGATATAGATGCCCGGCTTGATATCCACATTGACCAAATAGGTGCCGTCGACGGTGATATCGGTGGCCGGTTCGGCCGCCGCAATTCCCGACGCCGCCATTGTCAGCGCGGAAGCGAATGCTCCCGTCGCTGCGAGCGCGCCTGCACGCACGATGTTCCTCCCTGAGCAGTTCACTGCACCGCACGGTTCCCGTCGTACGGTGTCGGGTGATCCCCGCATCTCCCGGGGAGGGGTTTATCAGAAAATCCGGTCTGTTTTCGGGAAATCGGGCGATTTCGGGGAATTCACAAACATGCGATGCTCTTTCGGCCTCCAGCGCGATATTCAGTCATGGGAAGACTTCGCCCGGTCATGACCGGATGCGCCGGACACTGCGCCCGACTGTGTACCGACTCCGGACTGGCGGCAGTCCTCGCCGCCGATCGCGGCCTGCTGCACTGGCGGGCCATGAGTCGCCTCGGCGATCCGGGTCTGGCCGAACACGCCGTGCAGGAGACCCTGCTACGGGCGTGGCGGGCCTGCGCCAGCTATGACCCCGACCGGGGCAGCGTGCGCACCTGGCTACTGACCATCGAACGCAATGTGCTGACCGACATCGCCCGTTTCCGGGCCGCGCGCCCCGGCGACACCTGCTGGGACGAGATCGGCGAACAGGCCGAGAATCGATGCGCCCGGCCCGACTTCAGTGAGGCCCTGACCGACGGCCTGCTGGTCGCCGACCTGCTCGCGCAGCTGCCGGCCCCGCAGCGCGACGCCGTCGTCCAGGTCATCCTGTGCGACCGCGCCTACCAGGATGTGGCCGCCGACCTGGGCATTCCGGTCGGCACCGTGAAGACCCGGGTGCACTACGCGCTGCGATCACTGCGGCGCGTACCGCTCAGTGCGTGAAAAAGGTGAACCAACCGACCCTTCCCACACGTCGAACAAGCAGCGGCCGAATCGCATCGGTCCGGCCCCGAGCGAGGAGTTTCCGATGACCGACACCACCGCCGGCCCCGGCGGGTTCCGCCTCGACCGTCGCACCGCGCTGGCCACCACCGCCGTCGCCGCCACCGCGCTCGCCGTGGTGGGCTGCGGCACCACATCCGACGGGCCCGCCTCCGCGGCGCCCAGAGCCGAGCCGGACGGGCCGGATACCAAGCCCGCGAAGAAACTGGACGTACTGGCCAATACCTCCGACGTGCCGGTCGGCGGGGGTCTGATCACCGGCGGCACCGTCATCACCCAGCCGTCCGCGGGGTCGTTCCTGGGCTTCTCGTCGGTCTGCACGCACCTGGGCTGCAATGTGAATTCGGTGTCCGGCGGCCTGATCCGATGCCCGTGCCACGGGAGCACCTTCAATCTGGACGGATCGGTCGCGAGCGGGCCCGCGCCGCGGGCGCTGGACGCCCGGGGCATCCGGGTCGACGGGGACCAGATCGTAACGGCCTGATCAGCCATTTTCGTCCATGCGGTTCGACGCCGAGGGGTTGCGTCGAACCGCTCAGGCGCGTCGTCCGGGCGGGACACGCGGGGTGGGGGATAGTTGGCGCTGTGGTCGCTTGCCATTGCGCCCGGTAGTGCTCCGGATCAGGGCATTTCGGTCGTTTGACCACTGGTAACGGTTCCGTCACGACGCTTGCCAGGTAGTAACTGGTGTTGCAAGAGTGAACTGCTGGGTCTGGTGTTACTAGTGGGAAGGGAGGGGCGCTCCGCCCGAGCGCCGCCGCTTATGAAACGAAGCATCACCAAGTCCGGAATTTGCACGGCCGTCACCGCGGCGGCCATCACCACTGTGGCCGGGATAGTTCCGGTGGCCGCGCTGGCCGCGCCGGCGCTGCCCGAACTACCGCAGAAATTGGCCGGGAAGACCATCTTCCTGGACCCGGGCCATCAGGGGCCCAATCACAGTGAGGACACCAACAAACAGGTCAGTGACGGTCGTGGCGGCACCAAGGCGTGCCAGACCACCGGCATGACCACCCTGCACGGCATCGCCGAGCACACCATCACCTGGAACGTCGCGCAGCTGGTGCGCACCTCGCTCGAGGGCCTGGGCGCGCACGTGGTCATGAGCCGTCCGGACGACACCGGCTGGGGCGGCTGCATCGACGAACGGGCCAAGGCCGCCAACGCCTCCGGTGCGGACGTCGCCGTCAGCATCCATGCCGACAGCGGGCCCGCCGACGGCAAGGGTTTCCACCTCATCGTGCCGCAGCTGCCGGTCCCCGACGCCAAGGTCAACGAGGTGCAGTCCGGTGCGGGCCTGGCCGCCAGCAAGGCCATGCGCGACACCTACCTGCAGAGCGGGTACCAGGCCGCCACCTACAACGGCGCGGCGGAGGGACTCCAAACCCGTTCCGACGTCGCGGGTCCCGCGCTGACCCTGGTGCCGGACGTCTTCCTCGAAATGGGCAACGGCGCCAACGCCGAGGACGCCCAGCAGCTGGAAAGCCCGGAGGGACAGCTCAAGCACGCGGTCACCATCACCACCGGGATCGCCTCCTACCTGCTCGGCGTGCCGGTGCCCGCAGCCACCGACAAGCCGGCGGAGAAGGCGGCCGAGCCGGGAATCCCATCGGCGCAACAGCTTCCGGCGCAGGGTCCGGCTCCCGAGGCCTCGTTGGCCCCGCAGGCCGCGGTCCCGGTTCCTGAAGCCATTGCCCCGCAGGCTCCGGCCGTCGTGCCCGAGGCCGTGGCTCCGCAGGCCCCGGCAGCGGTTCCGGAACCGACTCCCGAAGCCGTTGCACCGCAAGCGCCCGCGGCGGTGGCTCCGCAGGCTCCGGTGGCCGTCGTTCCGGCGCACGCCCCGAAGTCCCCGGCGATCATCGTTCCGGCGCAGGCTCCGCAGTCGACGACTACTCCGGCGGCTCCGGCACCGGCGCAGCCCGGAACCAGTCAGGCTCAGCCCGGAACCAGTCAGGCTCAGCCCGGGACGAGTCAGGCCCAGCCAGGGCAGGCTCCGGCGCTCCCGGCCCAGAACCCCGGGACACCGGGTACCGGTCCGGCGCAACAGAATCCGGCGCAGCAGCCGGGTGCGGCGGTGCTCGAGGACGGGCTCCAGGTCATCCAGCAGCTCGCCGACCAGTTCCTGAACAATTGGCAGCACGCGCAGACCCCGCCGCAGCCGGGCATCCAGCGGACCGTGCCGCAGCCGGGAACCACTCAGCCGCAGAACGGAACTCAGCCGCCGGCCGCGCAGGCCAAGCCCGCCATCCCGGCGGTGCGGGCGATCGCGGATCTGCGCGCACCGGTGCGGCAATCGCCGAGCACCCCTGGCGGTCAGGGGAATTCGGCGGCACCGGGCGGCCTCGGGACGCAGTCGACCCCGGGCGCGCAGGCTCCCGGGACCGATAAGAACTCCAAGACCGACAGCCTGGGCGCGGGTGGCTTGAGCTCACTGGTGCAGATGGCCGTGAAGTTCTTCGGCCCGCTGGCCAAGATGCTCACCGGTGACTCGGGTCTGGGTGCGGACCTGATCAACCTGGCCTACAGCGTGGTCTCGGTGCTCAGCAATACGCTGTTCGGCTCGACCGCCAAGTAGTCGAACAGAACGACGCGGAATCGCCCTCGCTCCGGATTCTCCGGTGCGGGGGCGATTCTCGTCGGTGCATGGACGGGTCGTACCGGATGGCCCCGGCTGTTGCTTTTCCGCCGAATGGGGGAGTTCGGGCAAACATCTCGCGATCGGACTGTGCGCGGCGGGTTTTCGCGGTCACCTGCTGGACAACACGGCTGTCGACGGTCAGCGGCGCACGTGCGGACAATCGCGTGTCCGGTGGTTGGCAAGCATCCGGCGCAGGAGTTGCATGAATTCGGGTCGAGTTCGACGGCCGGTGCGAACGCTCGGCCCGATGGACTCGTCGATCGAGGTGGATGATGGCGTTCGGTGTGGGTTTGAGTATCGGCACGGTCAATACGGTCTGCTCCACGGCGGCCGATCGAACCGGAAAGCTGCCACCCGGCCGTCGAGGCATTCCTCCGGCCACCTGGCGCACCACCCTCACCTTCGACAGTTCCGGGGCCGCGCGCGTCGGGCGCATCCCTCGGCACGGTCGCGTCATCACCGATTTCGCCGATCTCGGCCAGCGCGGCGCGCCGATGGCGCGGGTCGGGCACCGGGCGCTCTCGGCCGCGGATCTGGTGGCCACCGTGGCTTACAGCGTGGTCGCGGAGGTGCTGGGCAAACCCCAGGCGGGGGCGCTGGACCACGGGGAGACCGGTATCGCGGTGACCCATCCGGCCGGTTACTCCGCCACTCTGATCGCCGATCTGCGCACCGCGCTGGACGGCGTGGGCCTGGACCGGGCCACCCTGGTGGCCGAGCCGATCGCGGCCGCGTCCTGGCTGGCCGCCGAACGCGGGCCGCTCACACCGGGATTGGCGCTGGTCTACGATCTCGGCGGGGCCGGGTTGGACGTCACGCTGCTGCGCGTGGGCATGGGCGCGCCCAGCAATCCGGTCGTCGGCATGCCGCTGCACTCGGCGGACTACGGCGGCCGGGCCTTCGGCGACATGGTGGCGCGCACGCTGCGGCGCACGGCGGGCTCGCCGGTGGTACCGCGCGGGCTGTCGGACGCGGACTCCGGGGAACTGCGCGCCGACCATATTCGCCGGTCGCTTGCCCTGGTCTACACGTGCCTGCGGATCGCGGATGTCACCATGGCCGATGTGGATCGGATCCTGGTGGTCGGCGGGGCCGCGCGGCCGCCCGAGGTGGCGCAGGTGCTGGCCAAGGAGCTGGCGCGTCCCGTGGTGGTCTCCGCGGACCCGGAACGGACCATCGCCGACGGCGCGGCCATCGCGGCCCGGCAAGCGCTCCTGGCCCAGGAGTCGGCGAGCCACCGGCCTCATTCGCTGACCGGACTCTTCCGGCGTATCACGCGGGTGGCCGCGCTCTGACGGGGTCTCCGGCCCTCTGAAGTGATCATTTGTCCTGCTACTCGCGGGTTTGCCCGAGAACCGTGTGTGCAGCACTGCTAACTCGTGCAAGCATCTTGCGAACTGTTGTTGACGCCCCTCCAGTTTGGTGTAACTATTGGGTACACATAACGCCACTGACTGGAGAGGTGACGACGATGTCTCCGACCACGACCCCCCTTGACGACCCCGTGGTTGCCGAAGCTCAGGAGTACGCCAACAAGCTGCTGCTGCTCTCGGAAGGGTCGGTGAACAAGCACTTCGACCCCTACGAGGACATCGACTGGGACAACCCGGACTTCGATTCCAACGCCCGCCCCGAGCGCTGGATCCTGCCGGAGTCCGCGGACCCGCTGGGCCGCCACGACTGGTACCAGTCGCTGACGGTGGAGCAGCAGATCGCGGTCGGCAAGTACCGCCAGGCCAATATCGCCAAGGTCGGCCTGCAGTTCGAGTCCATCCTGATCAGCGGCATGGTCAACCACACCTTCTCGCTGCCCAACGGTGACGCGGAATTCCGCTACTGCACCCACGAGATGGCCGAGGAACTCAACCACACCCTGATGTTCCAGGAGATGGTGAACCGCATCGGCGTGGACGTCCCGGGCATGGGCCCGCTCGTCCGCCAGCTGCGCCTGCTCGGCGTGCCCGTCGCGGTCGCCTTCCCTAACCTGTTCTTCATGGCCGTGCTCGCCGGCGAGGAGCCGATCGACCACATCCAGAAGCAGATCCTGCGCTCGGGCGAGGAAGTCCACCCGATCATGCGCGGCGTGATGAGCATCCACGTCGCCGAGGAAGCCCGCCACATCTCCTTCGCGCATGAGTTCCTCAAGCACCACGTGCCGGAGCGCAACGCGGCCGAGCGCTTCATCCTCTCGATCGCCATGCCCGTCATCATGTTCATCCTGGGCCGGTCCATCGCGACCCCGCCGAAGAAGTTCTTCCAGGAGTTCGACATCCCGGAGAAGGTCCGCAAGGAGCTGTTCTACGGCTCCGAGGAGGCCAAGCAGGTCTTCGCCGACTACTTCATCGATGTGCGCGCCCTCGCCGACGAGATCGGTCTGATGAACCCGATCTCCAAGCGGGTCTGGAAGCTGCTCGGCATCTCCGGCCCGGCGTCGCGCTACCGCTCGGAGCCCATCCGCTCCGGCAAGGTCGCGTAGGAAGGGGACGTACAGTGCCGTACGTTGTCACTCAATCCTGTTGCAGCGACGCCTCGTGCGTCTACGCCTGCCCGGTCAACTGCATCCATCCGACTCCCGACGAGCCGGACTTCCTGACCGCGGAAATGCTCTACGTCGACCCGCAGGCCTGTGTGGACTGCGGGGCGTGCGCGACCGCCTGCCCGGTGGACGCCATCACCTCGTCGAAGAAGCTGACCGAAGAGCAGCTGCCGTTCATCGAGATCAACGCCGACTTCTACCGGCAGGAGCGGCCGCGACCGCTGCTGGCCATGCCGATTCCCGCGGCCGAGGTCAAGCCCGGCCGGGAACCGTTGCGGGTGGCTGTGATCGGCTCGGGCCCGTCGGCCATGTACGCCGCCGACGAGCTGCTCACCCAGCCCGGCGTGTCGGTGACCGTGTTCGACAAGGTGACCACGCCCTACGGTCTGGCCCGCTTCGGCGTCGCGCCCGACCACACCAAGACCCGCCAGGTCGGCGAGCTGTTCGACGTGATCTCCGCGCAGCCCGGCTTCGGCTCGTACCTGAACGTCAATGTGGGCGAGCACGTTTCGCACGACGAACTGCTGGCGCACCACCACGCGGTGATCTACGCCGTCGGCGCGTCCTCGGACCGCAAGCTCGGGATACCGGGTGAGGGGCTGCCCGGCAGCACCTCCGCCACCGACTTCGTGGCCTGGTACAACGGCCACCCCGACCAGGCGGGCCGGTTCTTCGACCTGTCGGCGCGGCGCGCGGTGATCGTGGGCAACGGCAATGTGGCGCTGGACGTGGCGCGCATCCTGACCACCGATCCGGAGCTGCTGGCCGGCACCGACGTGTCGCAGCGGGCGCTGAACGCGCTGCGGCGCAGCAATATCGAAGAGGTCGTGATCCTCGGGCGGCGCGGTCCGGCCGAATCCGCCTTCACCGTGCCGGAATTCGTGGGCCTGCTGGGCGCCGATGTCGACATCGTGGTCGAGGGCGAGCTGCCGCCGATCGTCGAGGGCATGTCGCAGAAGGTCGAGCACAAGCTGAAGCTGCTGCACGGCTTGGCCGATCGGCCCGTGGGCGAACGCAAGCGGATCGTGTTCCGGTACCTGTCGGCACCGGTGACCATCGCGGGCGTGGACCGGGTGACCGGGGTCGAGGTGGTGCGCAACGAGCTCGTCACCGGCGACAACGGTGCGGTGCACGCGGTTCCGACCGAGGACGTCGAGACCCTCGACGCCGGACTGGTGCTGACCTCGGTGGGCTACCGCGGTGTGGCGCTGCCGGGCGTGCCGTTCGACGAGCGGGCCGGGATCATCCCGAATCTGGACGGACGGGTGCTCGAGGAATCCGGCGGCGCGGTGGTGTCCGGCGCGTACGTGACCGGCTGGATCAAGCGCGGCCCGACCGGGTTCATCGGGACCAACAAGTCCTGCGCGCAGCAGACGGTCCGCCAGCTGGTGGACGACTTCAATGCCGGGCGGCTGACCCGGCCCGCCCGCAGCGCGGGCGATTTCGACCGGCTCGTCGGTGAGCGGCAGCCGCACGCCATCCGTGGCGGCGCGGTCAACCGGCCCCGGCGCAAGCTGTCCCTGATGGTGCGTCGCTGACCCACCCCTGTCGGCGTCGTCCTTCGGAAGGCCGCCGCGCGCAACCCCTGTGCGTGCGGCGGCCTTCGTCATGTCCGGGTTCCGCCGGGCGGGCCGCCGCGACTTTTTGTGCCGGGCAACGTATCCGGCGTCGCCGCGGCTGCGAATCTCGGGGGTCTGTGCGAACGCCGGCCGAGGCCGTCGAGTCGGCTGTACCGATGGTGTTGTGCGAGTTGTAATACCGCGTTTGCTCGCAGCGACATCTCCAGTAGTAGAGAAGATTTCGCCGCGAATCACGGACGGTACGGCGGCCCGAGTGGGGTATTCCGGGACAGCTATCGACCAGTGATCGGTAATCCGCCCGTTCGTACTGACGATGCGGTTTTGTTTTTCGGACACTACTCGCCTACCGGTCGGTATGAATTTAATGTTCGCTGGGGTGTAGCCATAGCTAAGGACTGTTCGGTTGCCTTTACGGGGAAGTCAGATTCGATCTTGCTACGGCGGTTGCCTGACCAGTAGATTCGCCAACTTCGCTACTGGACGCGAAATCTTTTCTCCCGATTCGATATTCAATGCCCGCAAACGACAGCTAACCTGAACGCGCTGTTTGGAAAACGACCGCGACCACATGGTTGGTACGCCTGACGGGCCGTGGTCTCGGTGCGTTGACGGGATAGCAATGACAGTTGGCTTTGGCATGAGCATCGGCACAGTGAACTCTGTATGGGCCACCACGGCCGGTGAAAGGAACCGACCAGCCGTGCGGGTTCGTCGGACCGCTGTCACCTTCGACAGCGCCGGCGGCCCGCAGATCGGAGGGCTTCCCCGGTTCGCGCCGGTGGTCACCGACTTCGCGGACCTCACGGCCGATCCCGACCCGGTGGTCATCGGCGGACGCATCTGGTCGCCCGCGGACCTCATCGCGGCGGTGGTGAACGGGCTGATCGAATCCCATGCGCCCGAAGCGCCCGCCGTAACCACGTATCCCGCTTGCTATTCGGACAAACTCGTCACCCGTATTCGGCGGGCGCTGGACTGGTCCGGCGCGGCGGACGTCACCCTCATGCCCGAACCGGTCGCCGCCGTCGAATGGCTCGACGAGGAATACGGCCTCTCCGAGAACGGGATCACCCTGGTCTACGACCTCGGCGGCAACAGCCTCGACCTGGCCGTGGTGCGCACCGAAGCCGAGGTGGAGGAGCGCGGCATCCTCGGCCGCGCCGAACGCTCGTACGACTTCGGCGGTCGGCCGCTGGGCGCGCTGCTGGCCAAGTACGCGCGCAGCATCGCGCCCGGCGCGACCCAGCCGGTCTCGGCCGTGGTGCCCGCTTCCGACACGAACCGGCTGCGCAGCTGGCATATTCGCAATTCGCTACGCCTGGTCCGGTCCGTCGTGCACCGGGCCGGGCTGCACATGGAGGAGATCGACCGGGTGCTGCTGGTCGGCGGCGCGGCCCGGCCCCCCGAAGTGGCACGCGTGCTGGCCGATCTGGGCCGCCCGGTCGTCATGTCGCCCGATCCCGCGCACACCGCCGCCGTCGGCGCGGCCATCGCCGCCTTTCGCAGCGTCGATACCGGCTCCGCCATCGGGCGCTACGCCCCTCGCGCCGCCGTGATCTCCGGCGCGGCAGTCGCTTCCGCGCTCGCCATGTCCGCCGCCACCGTGCTCGGCGGGCCCGTCGCCGGGCCGCCCGGACTGCAGGCCGCCCCCGAACCCACCGACCCGCCCGCCGGGACCTCGGCCCTCGGCGGCGGGGACGTCATGGTCCTCGACGACGTCACCGCCCCCGCGGGCACCCGCTCCCACGCCGTCACCACCGTGGCCGCCGTGCGCAGCTACGCGCCGCAGACCCCGACGGTCACCTCCACCTGGTACAACGGCCGTCCCGTCGACACCACGGGCGGCGGCAGCCACTGCGAGACCCGCGCCCTGACGCTGGCCAATCCGGCTGTCACCTACGCGAACCCGGCCCAGTTCACCAACCCGCTCCCGTTCCAGAACCCCGTCCTCGCGGGCTGGACCATCGGCGGCTACATCGGCCAGACCCCCAAGGTCAGCGTCCCCGGCACCCCCTCCGCCACCCTGCCCGGCGGAACCACCCCTGGCGCAACCCAACCGGGCACCGGTCAGCCCGGGACGACGCAGCCGGGCACGACACAACCCGGCGGAACCCAGCCCGGCGCGGGTCAACCGGGCAGTGGCCAGCCCGGTGCGGGTCAACCCGGCAGCGGTCAGCCGGGTGCGGGTCAACCCGGCAGCGGTCAGCCCGGCGCGAGCGATCCCGGTGCGGGCCAGCCGGGTTCGGGCCAGCCCGGCGGCACGACTCCCGGCGGCGCGACAGGCGGAACCGGTGGCGGCACCGGAACCCCCGGCGCCTCGACCCCCGGCGGCGCCGACGGAACCACCACGGGTGGTACGACTTCCGGCGGCGGTGCCTCGACTCCGGGCGGCGGCACCTCGGCAGGGGGCGGCGCGACTGGCGACCCCGCCGGTGCCAACACCGGCGGCGCGTCACCCGGTTCCAACGGCGGCGGCTCCAATCCCGGTGGCTCGAATCCGGGCGGTTCCAACCCTGGTGGTTCCAACGTGGGCGGCTCGAACCCAGGTGGTTCCAACCCCGGTGGGTCCAACCCTGGTGGCTCGAATCCGGGTGGCTCCAACCCTGGTGGGTCGAACCCCGGTGGTTCCAATGCGGGCGGTTCCAGCCCCGGCGGTTCCAACCAGGGCGGTTCGAAGCCCGGTGGGGCCAATGGCGGCGCTGGAACCGGCGGCGGCACAGCATCTCCCGGCGGCTCCCAGGGCGGCGCGACCGGTGGCGGGTCCCAGGGCGGCGCGTCCAAGGGCGGCGTGGGCGGTTCTTCCACCGGCGGCACCCACGGCGGCGGCATGGGCGGTGGAGCCGGTGGCGGGATGGGCGGCGGCGGTGGGGCCGGTGGCGGCGGCAAGGGTGGTGGTGGCGGTGGCAAACACTGACCCCTTGCGGCAGTGCGCTTCCCGCCCACTCGGGCAGGGCTCGGCGCGGGCGACGGATCGGTCGCGGGCCTCGGGCCCGGGAGTCCGGCGCGGCGCGCGGGATCGCTGTCGTTGGCGGCGTTGGCTTTCGGTCTGGCTCTCACCAGGCGCGTTGTCCCGCGCGCCGGTGAGGGTGGCGGGGGAGCTCGGGCGGTGGCGTCCCACCATCCGCCGGCTTCCCACGGTGACGCAGGCGGCGGCGGGACCGACCAGCCCGCCCCGCCTCGTCCCGTCGAGTGAGGGGGAATCCCTCTCGTGGACCGGTGTCAGGGGTGCGGGGAGCTGCGGGCTCCGCGGCCCTGACACCAGAGTGACCGGCCCACCCCGCGTTCCAGTGCCCGGAGCGCGGTGGTGGGCCTGTCGCGTATGCGCCGGGTCAGCGGGCGGTGAAGCCGCCGTCGACGGCGAGCGCCGCGCCGGTGATGAACGACGCCTCGTCGCTGAGGAGATAGGCGCAGAAGGCGGCGATCTCGTCGGGGCGGGCGATGCGGCCCAGCGGGTGCAGGGCGGCGATGGCGCCCTCGCCTTCGGGGGTGGCGCCCATGGAGTTCCGGAAGGCGGGGGTGTCGACCGCGCCCGAGACCAGGGCATTCACCCGGATGGACCGTTCCGCCCCTTCCAGGGCGACGGCGCGGGTCAGCCCCACCACACCGTGTTTGGCGGCCACGTACGGCGCGACCTGCGCCATGCCGACCACACCCAGGTTGGAGGCGTTGTTGAGGATCGCGCCCCCGCCGGTGGCCGCGAGCGCCGGAACCTGGTGGCGCAGGCCGTAATAGACGGCGGTCAGGTTCAGTTCGAGGTCGGCGCGCCAGCCCGCCTCCTCGATGTCCTGGACCGGGCCGAAGGCGTTGACCGCGCCCGCGTTGTTGAAAGCCCCGTCCAGGCGGCCGAATTCGGTGATCGCCGCGGCGGTGAGCCGTTCCACGTCGGCTTCGACGGTCACGTCGGTGGGGACGAACAGCGCCCGTCCGCCCGCGGCGCGGATCTCCCCGGCCATGCGGTCGCCGGCTTCCTTGCCGCGCGCGCCGAGCACGACGGCCCCGCCCTCGGCGGCGATCCGCCGGGCCACGGCCGCGCCGACTCCCGAGGTGGCGCCGGTGATCAGGACGACCTTGGATTCGAACCGGGTCATGACTGCGTCTCCTTGCGGTAGAGCGGATTTCGTTGACGTGTCATAGTCAACGCCGCGCGGAGACCGGCCGCTGGCGGAAAACGGCCGTCACACTTGATGCATCATGTATTGGGAGATCAGGCGGGCGCGAGTAGGTCGGGCAGCTCGTCGAGGCTGTCGATGACCGTCGCCCGGGCCGCGTCCGGCAGCTCGGCGGTCAGATATCCCCAGGGCCCGCGGCGGATCAGCACCGGCCGCATGCCCGCCGCCAGCACCGGCAGCACATCGTTGTCGACGCGGTCGCCGACGTAGCAGATCTCGTCGGCCTCGACGCCCGCCACCTCCGCGACCTTGGTGAAGAACTTGGGATCCGGCTTCTCCAGATCCCATTCGGCCGAGGTGTAGACCGCGTCCACCGGCAGGTCCATGCGCTCGAGCGCCGACTTCGCCTGCGGCGGCTGGTTTCCCGCGATGATCACGGTGATCCCGCGCCGTTGCAGTTCGCGCAGCGCGCGGTGCACGTCCGGGTAGAGGTCGTCGGCGTCGAAGTTGTTGCGCAGGCTGCCGGGTTCCTCGGCGGCCCAGGCGCGCTGCTCGGCTTCGAGGTCCAGGCCCGGTGCGAAGTATCCGAAGACGTCGGTGACCGGTCGTCCGGTGGCCGCCATGCCGCCGATGACGCCCAGGAACGCGAAGCGGGGCACGCTGAGCCGGTCGGCCCAGCGACACCAGATGCGCGTCTCGTCGATCAGCGTCTCGCCCACATCGAATACCGCAGCCTTGATCATTCGCCCAGCGTATCGGGCGGGCGTTCAGCGCTGGGCGTTGAGGAAGCCGATGGCGGTCGCGCCCCACCAGCAGACCTGCGACGCGATCCCGGTGGCCGCGCCCCACGCCAGCAGCCGCGGGGTCAGGGGAGCGTCGCCGCGCGCGGTGAGCCGGCGATTGAGCGAGTAGGCCTGAATCCCATTGAGCGTCAGCGCCAGGACCAGTACCAGCTTGGTGCGGGTCATGGTGGAGGAGAGGTCGGGTTCCAGCACGCAGCCGCTGGCCACCAGTCCGGCCAGGCCCAGCCAGATGGGGAAGTGCAGACGGCTCACCGCGCGCAGCGCCGACGCGAGGTCGAGACGGCCCGCGGCCCACCGCAGTACGAACGAGTCGGCGGTGAGGACGCCGCCGAATCCCACCACCAGCGAGGCGAGGTGGACGAACACGCCGCCGTGGTGGATGGCCGGGCTCGCGGTGACGTGGGCGGCGATCCAGAGGGCGGCGGTCAGCGCGCCGGTGGCCAGCAGCGCGTACGCGGCCGTGATACCCCAGGAATCCTGCGGGATGCCTGCCGTCCCGGTGTGCTGCCGGGCGCCGCTGATCTGGAGCATGTCAAGCCTTCTGTTAGGTAAGGAAAGCCTAATTTACTGATTCCGTCGGCGTGATGGCAAGTCGACAACGATCACACCCCGATCGGCGTCGGGCACACTGGGGTGAGTTGTGCACACGGGAGGGGAACCCTGATGGACGCCACATGATGAAGGGTGTCCGCAATGTGCTCTTCGGTGGCGACGGGCTGTTCCTCGCCGCGCTCACCGGGCCCGGACGGGTCTGGCTGCAATCGCTGACCATCGCCAACCTCGCCCACTCCCTCATCCCGTACCTGCCGTTCCCCGAACCCGGAAACCAGTCCCGTTGAGCAGAGCGCAGGTTCGAGTGAAGTCGTGGGGCAAGGTGCTGTGTCGGGGAGGCACCGGATGGCGTGGACGTCCTGTACCTGCCTCCGCGACCGCGGAAACACGTGGGACCGCGTCACCGTCGACTGACGGTGTACGGCATCGGATCCGGTCAGGCGGTGAGTTCGAGCGGCAGCGCGGCGGTGGAGTAGCGGTCCAGCGCCACCTCGGCCAGCAGCGGGTGCGCGCCGATCGTCTCGGCGTGCCGGACCAGCGGCAGCGCGTCGCGCAGACGGTCGGTCAGCAGGCCCGGGGCCAGGAACCAGGGCGCGACCAGGATGCGTTCGGCCCCGCGCGACCGCAGCCGGGCGAAGGCCCTGTCGACCGTGGGTTGCGTGGTGGCGAAACAGATTTCGGTGTCCCACCCGGTCATGGCGGTGAGCAGCCGCGCCACGTCGCCGGTGCGGGTGTTGGCGACCGCGGACGTCGAACCCACGGCGGCGACGGCGATGCCCCAGCGCGGACCGGCCGTCCGGCGCAGCCACCCGGTCGAGGCCTCGCTGACGGCGGCGGGCCGGAAGTCGGTGCCCGCGGCCATGGCCGCGGCGATGCGATCGCGCAGCGCGATGATCAGATGCGGATCGGGACCGAGCACCTCGGCCTGGGTCAGTCGCAGCTGTGGATGCCGGTCGCGCGCGGCGTCCAGCATCCCGGGCAGATCCACTCGCGCGTGGAACGCGTTGCCCAGCAGCAACGGCACCACCACGGCGTGCGAATGCCCATCGGCGGCAACGGCGTCGATGACCTGGTCCACCGACGGCGTGCTCAGATCCAGGAACGCCGGCCGCACATCGAGATCCGGCCGCTGCTCCGCGATCCGCGCGACCACCGCGCGCATGGTCGCCGCCGACCGTGGGTCGCGGCTACCGTGCGCGACGGCGATGAGCGCGGGCGCGCCTTCGATGCGGAACGGGGAGGCCGCCCCGCCCCGCACGGTCGCCACACTGCCGAGCGTCGCGGGGAAGGCCGAACCGCCCGGCGAGACGGCCGGAACTGCGCCGTTGCCGGGCGGATTCATGTCAGGCTCCGACTTCGACCGCGGTCAGCGCGTCGCCGACCAGGCCCGCGGCCAGGGTGTTGCCGCCCGCGGGGTCGATCAGCAGGAACGAGCCGGTGTGGCGGTTGACGCTGTAGTCGTCGGCCACGATCGGGTCGGCCACGCGCACCGAGATGCGGCCGATGTCGTTGAGCGACAGCGACTCCGGGTTCGGGTCGGCGGCCAGGTGCTGCTCGTCGAACCGCTCGATGAGCGCGCCGACGATGGCCTGCGTGGTGCGGGTGCCGTGCTTGAGCAGCAGGCGCGCGCCCGGACGCAGCGGCTTGTCGCCGAGCCAGCAGACGGTGGCGTCGAAGGCGTCGATCGGCTCGGGAGCGCCCTCGGCGGCGGCGATCACGTCACCGCGCGAGACGTCCACATCGTCGGCCAGCACCAGGGTGACGCTGCGGCCCGGCTGCGCCGAGGCGAGTTCACCGTTGGGGGTATCGATGCGCTCGACCGTGGTGCGGGTGCCGGAGGGAAGCACCACGACCTCGTCGCCCTTGGACACCAGGCCCGCCGCGACCTGACCCGCGTAGCCGCGGTAGTCGGGGTATTCGGCGGTGCGGGGCCGGATCACGTACTGCACCGGGAAGCGCAGCCCGATCTCGTGGCGGCCGTGCGCGTCCGCGTCCACCGGCACCGACTCCAGGTGCTCAATGAGCGAGGGACCGGTGTAGTACGGGGTGTTCTCCGACCGCGAGGCGACATTGTCGCCGTGCAGCGCGGACACCGGGATCTCCTGGATGTCCTCGGGAGCCCAGCCGAGTTTGGCGGTCAGCTCACCGAATTCGGAGGTGATCTTCTCGAAGACGCCGGCCGGATCGTCCACCAGGTCGATCTTGTTGACGGCCAGCACCAGCTTCGGCACGCCCAGCAGCGCCATGACGGCGGCGTGGCGGCGGGTCTGCTCGATGACGCCCTTGCGGGCGTCGACCAGCAGGATCACCAGCTGCGCCGTCGACGCGCCCGACACCGTGTTGCGGGTGTACTGGACGTGGCCCGGGGTGTCGGCGAGCACGAAAGACCGCTGGGGCGTGGCGAAGTAGCGGTACGCCACGTCAATGGTGATGCCCTGCTCGCGCTCGGCGCGCAGGCCGTCCACCAGCAGCGACAGGTCCGGAGTCGACAGACCCTTGTCGACCGACGCGCGGGTGACGGCGTCGATCTGATCCGCGAGCACGGACTTCGTGTCGTACAGCAGCCGGCCGACCAGGGTGGACTTGCCGTCGTCGACCGATCCGGCGGTGGCCAGTCTCAACAGGTCGGACATCAGAAGTAACCCTCTCGCTTGCGGTCTTCCATGGCGGCCTCGGAGACACGGTCGTCTCCTCGGGTCGCGCCACGCTCGGTGAGCCGGGACGCGGCGACCTCGGCGAGAATCGCGTCATTGTCGGCGGCGTCGGAAATGATGGCGCCGGTGGTGGATCCGTCGCCGACGGTGCGGTAGCGCACCGACTTGACCAGCAGCTCCTCACCCTCGGCCGGACCGCCCCACACGCCGGGGGTCATCCACATGCCATCGCGCTGGTACACCGGGCGCTCGTGGGCGTAGTAGATGCTGGCCAGCTCCACGTCCTCGCGGGCGATGTAGCGCCAGATGTCGAGCTCGGTCCAGTTGGAGATGGGGAACACGCGCACGTGCTCGCCCGGAGCGTGGCGGCCGTTGTACAGGTTCCACAGCTCGGGACGCTGACGCTTGGGGTCCCAGCGGCCGAAGGCGTCGCGCAGCGAGAAGATGCGCTCCTTGGCGCGCGAACGCTCCTCGTCGCGGCGGCCGCCGCCGAAGACCGCGTCGAAGCGGTTCTCGTTGATGGCGTCCAGCAGCGGCACCGTCTGCAACGGGTTGCGGATGCCGTCGGGGCGCTCGGTCAGGCGGCCGTCGGCGAGGTAGTCCTCGACCGAGGCGACATGCAGTCGCAGGCCGTACTTCTCGACCACCTTGTCGCGGAACGCGAGGACCTCGGGCAGGTTGTGCCCGGTGTCCACGTGCAGCAGCGCGAACGGCAGCGGCGCCGGCCAGAAGGCCTTGATCGCCAGGTGCAGCAGGACGGTGGAGTCCTTGCCGCCGGAGAAGAGGATCACCGGCCGCTCGAATTCGCCTGCCACCTCACGGAAGATGTGGATGGACTCGGATTCGAGCGCGGCCAGGGTGTCGAATTCAGTCTCGAGTGAGGTCATGAGGCGTGCAACCCGCATTCGGTCTTGGCGAGCCCGGCCCAGCGGCCGGATCGCGCGTCGGATCCCGGTTCCGGCTTCCGCGTGCACGGAGCGCAACCGATGGAGGGATAGCCCTCTTCCACAAGGGGATTGACGAGAATGCCGTTGGCCTCGATGTAGGCCGCCATCTCGTCATCGGACCAGGCGGCGATCGGATTGATCTTCACCAGGCCGAAGCCCTCGTCGTAGGAGATGAGGGGTGCGTTGGCGCGAGTCGGCGCCTCCACTCGACGGATGCCGGTCACCCAGGCGTTGTATCCGACGAGGGACTTCTTCAGGGGGACCACCTTGCGCAGGCGGCAGCATTCCGCGGCGTCCCGCGCGAACAGGTCCTTGCCGAGCAGCTGATCCTGTTCGGCGACAGTGGTTTCGGGCCGCACGTTGACGATGTTCACGCCGTACACCAGCTCGACCGCGTCACGGGTGCCGATGGTCTCGGCGAAGTGGTAGCCGGTGTCGAGGAACAGCACGTCCACGCCGGCGCGGACCTGCGCGGCCAGCTGCACCAGCACCGCGTCCTGCATGTTCGAGGCGACGATGTAGTTGGAGCCGAAGGTGTCCTCGGTCCACTGCAGCAGTTCCTGCGCGGTCGCGTTCGGGCCCAGCTCGGCATTGCCCTTCTCGACCAGGGCGCGCAGCTCGGACTCGGCGAGTTTCGTTGTGGTCATGGATGCGTCCTTCATTGATACAGCTCCCAACTACCGCAGGTCTGCTTCATCGGCACGAACAGCCCACACCGCGAAACGCTCACCCTCGTCCCGGTTTTTCACGAAGTTGCGCACCACGCGCTCGATGTAGTCGCCCAGTTCCTCGCTGGTGACCTTGTGCTGGCGCAACTTCCGGCCGAAGCCGGAGTCGAGTCCCAGGCTGCCTCCGAGGTGAACCTGGAAGCCCTCGATCTGATTCCCGTCACCGTCGTCGACGAGCTGGCCCTTGAAGCCGATGTCGGCGATCTGGGACCGGCCGCAGGAGTTGGGGCAGCCGTTGATATTGATCGTGATCGGGACGTCGAGCTGCGCGTTGATGTCCGCGAGCCGCTGCTCGAGCTCGGGCGCCAGCACCTGCGAGCGCTTGCGGGTCTCGGTGAAGGACAGCTTGCAGAACTCGATGCCGCTGCACGCCAGCAGGTTCCGCCGCCAGATGGACGGACGGCCGTGCAGGCCCAGCGGTTCCAGCGCGTCGATCAGCTGCTCGACCTTGTCGTCGGGGACGTCGAGGACGATGAGCTTCTGGTAGGGGGTGAAACGCACCCGGTCCGAACCGACCGCCTCGACGGCGTCGGCGACCTGGGTCAGGATGGTGCCCGACACGCGACCGGCGATGGGGGAGAAGCCGATGGCGTTGAGGCCGTTGCGCAGCTTCTGCACCCCGATGTGGTCGATCGGGCGCTCCGGCTGCGCCGGCGCGGGGCCGTCGATCAGCTTGCGCTTCAGGTACTCGTCCTCGAGCACCTGACGGAACTTCTCCACACCCCAGTCCTTGACCAGGAACTTGAGGCGGGCCTTGGTGCGCAGGCGGCGGTAGCCGTAGTCGCGGAACAGCGAGACGACCGCTTCCCACACGTCCGGAACCTCGTCGAGCGGCACCCACGCGCCCAGGCGCTGGGCCAGCATCGGGTTGGTGGACAGGCCGCCGCCGACCCACAGGTCCAGGCCGGGCCCGTGCTCGGGGTGAACGACGCCCACGAAGGCGACGTCGTTGATCTCGTGGACCACGTCCTGCTGGCCGGAGATGGCGGTCTTGAACTTGCGCGGCAGGTTGGAGTATTCCTTCTTGCCGATGTAGCGCTTGACGATCTCGTCGATGGCCGGGGTCGGGTCGAGGATCTCGGTGAGCGACTCACCGGCCAGCGGCGAACCCAGCACGACACGCGGGCAGTCGCCGCACGCCTCGGTGGTCTGCAGGCCGACCGCTTCGAGGCGACGCCAGATCTCCGGCACGTTCTCGATCTCGATCCAGTGGTACTGGACGTTCTCGCGGTCGGACAGGTCGGCGGTGTCGCGGCCGAACTCGGTGGAGATGCCCGCGAGGGTGCGCAGCTGGGCGAGGTTCAGCGCGCCCGCGTCGCACCGCACCCGCATCATGAAGTAGCGGGCCTCGAGCAGGTCGATGTTCTCGTCGCCGGTGTAGGTGCCGTCGTAGCCCTGCTCACGCTGGGTGTAGAGACCCCACCAGCGCATGCGGCCGCGCAGGTCGCTCTTGTCGATCGAGTCGAAACCCTGCTTCGAGTAGATGTTCTCGATGCGGGCGCGTACGTTGAGCGGGTTGTCGTCCTTCTTGGACTGCTCGTTGGCATTGAGCGGCTCGCGGTAGCCGAGCGCCCACTGGCCCTCCGACTTGCGCTTCACCGGACGGGCCGTGCGCTCACGCCGGACGGGCTGCGCCGAATCGGGCACAGTTTGCGGCGTATCGGAACTGGTGGCGTCGGTGCTCGACGTCATGGGGGTCGCTCCTGAAGGTCTTGCGGGCAGGCGGGAGGGGCTGGCTCACGCCTCCGATATCAGAGAACCGGCTCTATACGGCGTCAGGGAGACGCCGGATTCCGGGAGAATGGGAGCCGATCTACCGGAGGCTTCCGGACAGACAGCTCGCGCTGCAGACACGCTTGAAGTCGACATGGCGACGCGCCACGAGTCGTACTCCAAGTCCAGTCATGGGGCTTATTGTGCCACGTCAGAAGGGTCGTTCCGACTGCCCGATCTAATTTTCCGCAGTTTTCCGGGAAATCCCCTGGATACATTGTCCGATTTGTGACGGGCATCATAGATCAACACCGGGCAAATCACTTGGACGGTTGACCTGAACGATTCGGTGTGAATGCCTCGGTGATTCGGGGCGAGTCTAGGACGCGCGATCGGCTTCGGCCGCGGTCAGGCGGGCCTTCGCGGCGGCGAGGCGGGCCAGCTCGTCACCCAGTTCCGGGGAGAACATCCAATCCGGCCGATCGATGAATCCGGCCGGTAGGTACTCCGAGCGGACGGCCGTCCGATAGCCCAGGTCCCGGGCCCAGCAGGCCAGGCCCAGCAGCGGCAGCGAGAACACGCCCTCGGGATCGTTGCGCCACACGTCGTTGTCGAAGAACGCCCGATGCCGTCGCAGCGCGTGGGTCAGCTCGCGGTCGAAGCCCTCGGAATCGCCGTCGGCCAGCCGGATGAACACCTCCACGGCCGGGCGGAACAGCAGGTCGGTGACGCCCTGCGCGCCCACGCGGCTGGTGGTGTCCAACGCCCAGGCCGCCTCGTAGACGCTCCTCGGCCCGTACCGCCACGCGGTCTGCAGCAGGCGCACCCACTCGTACTGGAAGTCGTCGAAGGCGTCGTCGCCGAACTCGCGCAGCCGGTCGATCGGATAGTCGACCAGCTCGGCCATGGCCTCGGCGTCGCGGGCGATGAGCGTCCACCAGAACGCCGCCCGCCAGCCCGCCACCTTGTCATGGCGGTCGAAGCCGGACTCGATGCCGTCCGCGCGGAACCGGCGGGTCACCGTCTGCTCGGTCGAATGGGCGAAATACCAGGTCCGCGACCGCTGCGCGGCCGGATCCGGCAGCAGCATGGTGGCCAGCAGCACCCCGTCCATGGACCGCGAGAAGTTCGGCCCATCCGGCCGCACCGGCCGCCGCGCCCGGTAGACCACCGGGGCCACCGACCCCTCGTCCACTTCCCTGATCGACTTGGCGTCGATCTCGTGCCGCGGCACCTCGATCATCGGCTCGTCCCTGTCCGCACGCGGACCAGATCGCACCCGGCCCGCCGAAATCCCTTGGAATGTACCCGGATTCACCCGGCGCCGCCCGGCGGGAACGCGGCCGTCCCGCCCGGACCCGGGAGCGCCGCCGGACCGGCCGCCACCGGGTGCGCTGTGATGCGGGCAACCGGTCACACTGAACGGGTGACCTCGACTGCTCCCGAACAGACCACCGGCCCGGCCGCCGCGGACGACTCCGCCGCGCCCGTGCTGCGCGACTTCGGGGGCGGGCCGTTCGGGATCTACATCCACGTGCCGTTCTGCGCCACCCGCTGCGGGTACTGCGACTTCAACACCTACACGGCGGGGGAGCTGGGCTCCTCGTCCTCGCCGCAGTCCTGGTTCGAGGCGCTGCGCGGCGAGCTGGCCACGGCGGCACGGGAATTCGACGCGCTGCCCTCGGCGACGCCGGCGGTCGAGACGGTGTTCGTGGGCGGCGGCACGCCGTCGCTGCTCGGCGGTGACGGCCTGGCCGGGGTGCTCGACGCCATCCGCGACAACTTCACCCTCGCGCCCGGCGCGGAGGTGACCACCGAGTCCAATCCGGAATCGACCTCGCCGGAGTTCTTCGAGCGGCTGCGCGCGGCCGGGTACACCCGGATCTCGCTGGGCATGCAGTCGGCGGCACAGCACGTGCTGAAGATCCTGGATCGCACCCACACGCCGGGCCGGGCGGTGGCGGCCGCGCGGGAAGCCCGCGCGGCGGGCTTCGACCACGTCAACCTGGACCTCATCTACGGCACCCCCGGCGAATCCGACGCCGATCTGGACGCCAGCCTCGACGCCGTGCTGTCCGCGGGCGTGGACCACGTCTCGGCCTACTCGCTGATCGTGGAGGACGGCACCGCGCTGGCCCGCCGCGTCCGCCGCGGCGAACTGCCCGCCCCCGACGACGACGTGCTGGCCGCCCGCTACGAACGCATCGACACCCGCCTGACCGCGGCGGGACTGCACTGGTACGAGGTCTCCAACTGGGCTGCCTCCGACGCGGGCCGCTGCCGTCACAACCTCGGCTACTGGGACGGCGGCGACTGGCTCGGCGCGGGCCCGGGCGCGCACAGCCACGTCGGCGGCACCCGCTGGTGGAACGTGAAACACCCTGCGCGCTACGCGGATCGGGTCACCACGGGTGCGCTGCCCGCGGCGGGCTGGGAGTCGCTCACCGACGAGGAGCGCTACACCGAGCGCGTCATGCTGACCGTGCGGCTGCGCACCGGTCTGCCGCTGGCCGATCTCGACGCGGACGGCCGGGCCGCCGCCGAGCGCGTGATCGCGGACGGTCTGGCCGAGCGGGCCGGCGACCACCTGATCCTCACCGACCGCGGCCGACTGCTCGCCGACGGCGTCGTCCGCACCCTGCTGACCTGAGCCGGACGGATTCGGCCAACCGCGAGTGAAGCAGCCTGGTCGGGACTAAATTGTTCACCGGAGATTGCGCAGCACCGGTCAGGATCGACACCTTCGGCCCGAGGACACCTCATGGTGAAGCCACTGATGCGACCCGTCGAGCTCCCGAACAGCGCCCGTCCCCGACGCGTCGCTCACGCGACATTCGGCGCGGCCGCGGCCCTGACGCTCGCTGCCAGCCCGCTCACCGTCGGATCGGCCACCGCCGCTGACCTGCCCACCGTGGTGCTGGTGCATGGTGCTTTCGCCGACTCCTCCAGCTGGGACGGCGTCGCCGCGCGGCTGCGCGCGGACGGCTACCCCGTCGTGACGCCGGACAACCCGCTGCGCGGTCCCGCGTACGACGCGGCCGCGATCCAGCGCACCCTCGACGGCATCACCGGTCCGATCGTGCTGGTCGGGCACTCCTACGGCGGCACCGTGATCAGCAATGTGCACGACCCCGAGGTCGAATCCCTGGTCTACATCTCCGCTTTCGCGCCCGTGCAGGGCGAAGCCGCACTGCTGGAACTGAATCCGATCCGGTACCCGGGCTCGCAGCTCACCCTCGCGCTGCGGCTGAAGGCCGTCGACGACCCGCAGGGCATCGCGGGCAAGAACCTGGACGCCTACGTCGACCCGGCCCGCTTCCCCGAGGTATTCGCCCAGGACGTCGATCCGGCGATCGCCGCGGACATGGCCGCCCGCCAGCATTCGCTCGCCCTGTCCGCCAACCTCGAGGCCTCGGGCGCGCCGTCGTGGGCCTCGACGCCGAGCTGGTACCTGGTGTCCACCGCCGACCGGGTGATTCCGCCCGCCTCCCAATGGGATATGGCCGAGCGCATGAACGCCCACGTCTCCTCGATCGACGCCTCGCACGCCGGGCTGGTCTCGCACCCGGCCGACGTGGCGGCCATGGTGGAGGCCGCCGCCGGGCGGTGAGCGTGCGGGCGGTCGTACGGCGAGCTGTGCGACGCCCACTATCCTGGAGTGGATAATCCGGGAATTCCGTATGGCCGGCGCCGAGTGTCCCGCCGCGGAAGGCTCGGGGACGCGCCAGGCGTGCCCGAGGCGAGCGAGGAGGTGGGGCCATCATGTCGAGCACTGAGCAGCGACGGCTCGAGGTCCTGCGGGCCATCGTCGCGGACTACATCGCGACCAAGGAGCCGATCGGGTCCAAGACCCTGGTGGAGCGCCACAATCTCGGCGTGTCCAGCGCGACGGTCCGCAACGACATGGCGGTGCTCGAGGCCGAGGGCTACATCGCCCAGCCGCACACCTCGTCCGGCCGCATCCCGACCGACAAGGGCTACCGGCAGTTCGTCGATCACATCTCCGAGGTGAAGCCGCTGTCCGGCCCGGAACGCCGGGCCATCATGGAATTCCTGGAGAGCGGCGTCGACCTCGACGACGTGCTGCGCCGCGGGGTCCGGCTGCTCGCGCAACTGACCCGGCAGGTCGCCATGGTCCAGTACCCGACGGTGTCGGCGTCGACCGTGCGGCACATCGAGGTGGTCGCGCTCAATCCGGCGCGACTGCTGCTGGTGGTGATCACCGACACCGGCCGGGTCGATCAGCGCCTGGTCGATCTGGGCAATCTGATCAGCGACGAGGATCTGGCCGCGCTGCGCGGCATGCTCGGCAAGGCGATGGAGGGCAAGCGCCTGGCCGCGGCCTCCGCGGCGGTGGCCGAACTGCCCGAGCATTCCCCGGGCAAGCTGCGCGACGTGCTGGTCCGGGTGTCCACCGTGCTGGTCGAGACCCTCGTCGAGCACGCGGAGGAACGCCTCGTGCTGGGCGGCACCGCCAACCTCACCCGCAATGCCTCCGACTTCCCCGGCAACGGCTTCCCGGGCTCCCTGCGCACCGTTCTGGAGGCGCTCGAGGAGCAGGTGATCGTGTTGAAGCTGCTGGCCGCGGCGCAGCAGCCGGGTACCGTGACGGTGCAGATCGGTGAGGAGACCAAGGTCGAACAGATGCGCGGGACGGCCGTGGTGTCCACCGGTTACGGGCTGACCGGTACGGTGCTCGGAGGTATGGGGGTGCTGGGGCCGACCCGCATGGACTATCCGGGGACCATTGCCTCGGTGGCGGCCGTCGCCCGGTACATCGGTGAGGTGCTCGCCGAACGGTGAGCAAGCACGAGACGAAACAGGACTAGAGACGCACGTGGCACGGGACTATTACGCACTGCTCGGAGTCGCACGGGGTGCGACCGACCAGGAGATCAAGCGCGCCTACCGGAAGCTGGCCCGCGAACTGCATCCCGACGTGAATCCGGAGCCGGAGGCCCAGGAGAAGTTCCGCGAGGTCTCCACGGCCTACGAGGTGCTGTCGGACCCGGAGAAGCGGCGCATCGTCGACCTCGGCGGCGACCCGATGGAATCCGGCGGCGGCATGGGCGGCGGCTTCTCGGGCGCGGGCTTCGGCGGCCTCGGCGACGTCTTCGAGGCGTTCTTCGGCGGCATGAACGCCTCCGGCGGCACCCGCAAGCCGCGCGGTCGCGTGCAGCCGGGCGCGGATTCGCTGCTGCGGACCCGGCTTTCGCTGCAGGAATGCGCGGTCGGCGTCACCAAGCACCTGACCGTCGACACCGCCA
The DNA here is from genome assembly GCF_042732555.1 of Nocardia sp. NPDC059764. NCBI lineage: Bacteria > Bacillati > Actinomycetota > Actinomycetes > Mycobacteriales > Nocardiaceae > Nocardia > Nocardia sp. NPDC059764. The sequence goes on along the minus strand of NZ_JBHWHH010000059.1, from coordinate 14,121 downwards.
TCCTCTGCGACCTGTGCCAGGGTTCGGGCACCAACGGCAACTCCAAGCCGGTGCGCTGTGAGACCTGTGGCGGCGCGGGCGAGGTGCAGACCGTGCAGCGGTCCTTCCTCGGCCAGGTCATGACCTCGCGTCCCTGCCCCACCTGCCGGGGCGCGGGCGAGACGATTCCGGACCCCTGCCGCAAGTGCGGCGGCGACGGCCGCGTGCGTTCGCGCCGCGAGATCGCCGCGCCGATCCCGGCCGGTGTGGCCAACGGCATGCGGGTGCGTCTCGCGGCCCAGGGCGAGGTCGGCCCGGGCGGCGGTCCCGCCGGCGATCTGTACGTGGAGATCGTGGAGCAGCCGCACGACACTTTCGTGCGTGACGGCGACGACCTGCACTGCACCATCCGGGTTCCCATGGTGGACGCGGCGCTGGGCACCACGGTCGTCATCGACACCATCCTCGACGGCCCGGTCGAGCTGACCATCCCGGCGGGCACCCAGCCCGGCGAGGCGTCGGTGCTGCGCGGCCACGGAATGCCCAAGCTGCGCGCCAACTCTCGCGGCGACCTGATCGCGCACCTCGACATCGTGGTGCCGACCAAGCTCGACGCCAAGCAGTCGGACCTGCTGCGCAAGTACAAGGGCATGCGGGCCAACGAGCACACCGAGGTGCTGTCGGCGCAGTCCGAGCACAACTCGGGCCTGTTCGCCCGGCTGCGCGCCTCCTTCAGCGGACGCTGATCCCTTGGCCGCCACCGTCTTCTACCTCGACGAGATCCCCGAACCGGGTGCGACCGCGGTGCTGGACGGCCCCGAGGGCCGCCACGCCGCCACGGTGCGCCGCATCCGGGTGGGGGAGCCGATCACGCTGTCCGACGGGCACGGGATCCTCGCCGATTCGGAAGTGGTTGCGGCCCAGAAGGATCGTCTCGAGCTGAAGGTCCTGTCCAAGCGCGCGGCCGCGCCCTGGACCCCGCAGGTGACGGTGGTCCAGGCGCTGCCCAAGTCCGACCGTTCGGAACTGGCGGTCGAGCTGATGACCGAGGCGGGCGCCGACGCCATCGTCCCGTGGCAGGCGCTGCGCTGCGTCTCCAACTGGGAGTCCAAGGCCCGCAAGGGCGTCGAGAAGTGGCGCGCCGCCGCCAAGCAGGCCGCCCGCCAGTCGCGGCGCGCCTATATCCCGGATGTGGCGGAGCTGCACGGCACCAAGGACCTGCTGGAACTGGTGCGCTCGGCCAAGGCGCAGGGCGCGCTGGTGGCCGCCCTGCACGAGTCCGGCGAATCCCGTTTGACCGAAATGTCTTTCGACGGGGTGCCCGAGATCATCCTCATCGTCGGCCCCGAGGGCGGCCTGGACGACTCCGAGCTGAAGGCCCTCGCCGAAGCCGGAGCCGACATCGTGCTCCTCGGCCCCACGGTGCTGCGCACCTCCACCGCCGCGGCCGTCGCCCTGGGCGCGCTGGGCGCTCTCACCCCGCGCTGGTAGCGCTCGCCCCGCGTGCCGGGGCATCGATCCCGTCGAGTTCGCCACGGAATGGATTCGGCGCAGCGGCAGTTGCGTGTCAGCGCGGCGTTATGCCTGCTGGTAGCCGCTTATTCACTGGGCGGTGTCGGTGGGCGGCGGTAAACTTCTGTCAACGACGACGGCTTCGAGACCGGAAAGCAGGCCATAGCCACTTTTGAGAACACCAGGCGAAATCGGCGATCAGAGCACTTCCACTGCCCGCATCGGCGGTGTCGACGGTTCCGGACCGGCGGGGCGGACCGTTCGTTCGAGCATCGAATTGGCGCCGGAATCGGTGTTCGGATTCCTGGGTTCGGCTGATGAGAACCTGCGTGAACTCGAGCGCCTCCTCGATGCCGACATCCACGTCCGCGGCAACTCCGTCACCCTGACCGGCAAACCGGCCGATGTGGCGCTGGCCGAGCGCGTGGTGGCCCAGCTGGTCGCGTTGACCGCACGCAACCGGGTGGTCACGCCCGAAGCGGTGCGGCACACCTACTCCATGCTCACCGAGGGTTCCTCGGACTCCCCGGCGGAGGTGCTCAGCCTGGACATCCTGTCCCGGCGCGGCAAGACCATCCGGCCCAAGACGCTGAACCAGAAGCGCTACGTCGACGCCATCGACGCGCACACCATCGTCTTCGGCGTCGGCCCGGCCGGTACCGGCAAGACCTACCTCGCCATGGCCAAGGCCGTGCAGGCGTTGCAGACCAAGCAGGTCAACCGCATCATCCTGACCCGGCCCGCGGTCGAGGCGGGCGAGCGGCTGGGCTTCCTGCCGGGCACCCTCAACGAGAAGATCGACCCGTACCTGCGCCCCCTCTACGACGCCCTGCACGACATGATGGATCCCGAGGCGATCCCGAAGCTCATGCAGGCCGGCGTCATCGAGGTCGCGCCGCTGGCCTACATGCGCGGACGCAGCCTCAATGATTCGTTCATCATTCTGGATGAGGCGCAGAACACGACCGCCGAGCAGATGAAGATGTTCCTCACCCGCTTGGGCTTCGGTTCCAAGATAGTGGTGACCGGAGATGTCTCGCAGGTCGACCTGCCGTCCGGCGCGCGGTCGGGTCTGCGGGCGGCGACGGAGATCCTGCACAGCGTCGATGACATCCATGTCTCCGAGCTCACCAGCGCCGATGTGGTGCGTCACCGCCTGGTCGGGGCGATCGTGGACGCCTATGACCGGTACGAGTCGGAGACGCGGCCGCCGGCGGCGGTCCACTATCCGGGCAATCGGGCGCAGCGACGTGCCGCGAGCCGGGGAGACCGGCACTGAACTCGACCACTACGCTGATCGGGTGAGTATCGAGATCGCCAACGAATCGGGTATCGAGGTATCCGAAGAAGAACTGGTCAGCGTCGCGCGGTTCGTCATCGGTCAGATGGACGTCCATCCGGCGGCCGAGCTGTCGATGGTGCTGGTCGATCTCGACACCATGGCGGATCTGCACATGCGCTGGATGGACCTACCGGGTCCGACCGACGTCATGTCGTTCCCCATGGACGAGCTGGAGCCGGGCGGGCGGCCCGATGCCGCCGAGCCCGGCCCCTCCATGCTCGGTGACATCGTGCTCTGTCCGGAGTTCGCGGCCCAGCAGGCCGAGAAGGCCGGGCACTCCATGGATCACGAGCTGGCGCTGCTGACCGTGCACGGCGTCCTGCACCTCCTCGGCTACGACCATGCCGAGCCGGAGGAGGAGAAGGAGATGTTCGCGTTGCAGGCCTCCCTGCTGGAGGGCTGGTACGAGAACGTGCGGCAGGAGATGCGCCGCGCCGAGCTGGCCGAGCGCGACCAGCGGCTGCTGGGCAAGACCGGATTCACCGACACCACCGGTGATCCGCTGGGCCCGGCGTGAATTCATTCGTTCTGCTGCTGCTGGCGATCGTCCTGGTCCCGGCCGGCGGGGTGTTCGCGGCGCTGGATTCGGCGCTGAACACCATTTCGCCCGCGCGCGTCGAGGATCTGGTGCGCGTGGAGCGGACCGGGGCGGCGCGGCTGGCGCGCATCATCGCGGATCGGCCGCGCTATGTGAATCTCATGGTGCTGCTGCGCCTTACGTGCGAGATCACGGCAACGGTGTTGCTGGCGGCCGTGCTGCTGGACTGGCTGGGCGAGGCGCTTGCGCTGCTGATCACCGCGGCGGTCATGGTGCTGGTCGACTATGTGGTGATCGGTGTCGGCCCGCGCACGCTGGGCCGGCAGCACGCCTACTCGCTGGCGCTGGGCGCGTCGCTGCCGTTGCAGGCCATCGGCTCGCTGCTGGGCCCGATCAGCCGCCTGCTCATCCTGATCGGTAATGCGATCACCCCCGGTAAGGGATTCCGCAACGGCCCCTTCGCCTCCGAGATCGAACTGCGCGAAGTGGTGGATCTGGCGGGCGAGCGCGGCGTGGTGGACGCCGACGAGGCGCGCATGATCCAGTCGGTCTTCGAACTCGACTCCACCCCGGCGCGCGAGGTCATGGTGCCGCGCACCGAGATGGTGTGGATCGAGGCGGACAAGACCGCGGCGCAGGCCATGTCGCTGGCGGTGCGGTCGGGCCATTCGCGGATTCCGGTGATCGGGGAGAACGTCGACGATGTTCTCGGCGTCGTCTACCTGAAAGACCTTGTCCCGTACGCGGATCGGAGCCGGAAGGTGAAGGTGCGCCAGGTCATGCGGCCCGCCGTCTTCATTCCCGACTCCAAGCCGCTGGACGCGCTGCTCGACGAGATGCAGCGCCATCGCAATCACATGGCGGTGCTGGTCGACGAGTACGGCGGCATCGCGGGCCTGGTCACCATCGAGGACATTCTCGAGGAGATCGTGGGCGAGATCGCCGACGAGTACGACAAGGACGAGATCGCGCCGATCGAGCAGATCGGCGCCGGCAAGTTCCGGGTCTCGGCCCGGCTGCCCGTCGACGACCTGGGCGAACTGTTCGACATCGAGATCGAGGAGGAGGACGTCGACACCGTCGGCGGCCTGCTCGCGCACGCCCTGGGCCGTGTCCCGCTGCCCGGCTCCAAGGCCGTCGTCCAGGGCTTGCAATTGAAGGGGGAGGGCGGGGCCGACGCGCGCGGCCGCATGCGGATCCACACGGTGGTGGTGCGCAAGGCCCAGGAGAAGACGAGAATCGAACCGGCGGAACAGGAACCGGGCGGCACATACGACGATGGAGAGGCCGATGACCGAGATGAACGCCGATGATTGAGCTCGACGCCGAGGACGGCAAGCTGCGGGTGCTCGCCCGCGGCGCGATGGGCCGCACCGGCGGCCGCGGCGGTGCGGCCGTGGTGGTGGCGGGCAAGCTGTCCGATCCCGGTGTGGCGGCCGTGCGTGAGGTGTCGCCTTCCGCGCGCGTCATTTTCAGCGACGTCAAGGGCGCGGTGTTCGACGTGCTCGAAGGGGACAGCGACTACGGCGTCGAGAATCCCATCGCGGCGAGGCAGCCCGCGGACAATGCCGCGGGCGCGCGCGAGGTCCCGGCGGGCTTCGATCTGGACAGCGAATCGGAGGTCTTCGAATGAGCGGCCGGGGCAGCACCGACGGCGAATTCCGTTCCGGCTTCGTGTGTTTCGTGGGCCGGCCGAACACCGGCAAGTCCACGCTGACCAATGCCATGGTGGGGCAGAAGATCGCCATCACCTCCTCGCGGCCGCAGACCACCCGGCACACCATCCGCGGCATCGTGCACCGCGACCACGCGCAGCTGATCCTGGTCGACACCCCCGGTCTGCACCGGCCGCGCACCCTGCTCGGGCAGCGGCTCAACGATCTGGTGCGCGATACGTATTCGGAAGTCGACGTGATCGCGGTCTGCATTCCGGCCGACGAGAAGATCGGTCCCGGTGACCGCTGGATCGTCGAGCAGATCAAGACCATGGCGCCCAAGACCACCCTGCTGGGCGTGGTCACCAAGATCGACAAGGTGAGCCGCGACCAGGTCGCGCACCAGTTGATGGCGGTCTCCCAGCTGCTGGGTCCCGAGGCCGAGGTGGTTCCGGTGTCCGCGGTCAAGGGCGAGCAGGTCGAGGTGCTCATCGACGTCATCGCCTCGCAGATGCCCGAGGGCCCGGCCTTCTACCCGGACGGCGAGCTCACCGACGAGCCCGAGGAAGTCCTGATGGCCGAGCTCATTCGCGAGGCCGCCCTGGAGGGCGTGCGCGACGAGCTCCCGCACTCGCTCGCGGTGGTCATCGAGGAGGTCCTCGAACGCGAGGAGAACGACGACACCGAGACCGAAGGCCGCCGTTCCGCCGAGGGCATGCTCGACGTGCACGCCCTGCTGTACGTGGAGCGCCCGAGCCAGAAGGCCATCATCATCGGCAAGGGCGGCGCCCGCCTCAAGGAGGTCGGCACCAACGCCCGCAAGCAGATCGAGCACATCCTCGGCACCCGTATCTACCTGCACCTGCACGTGAAGGTGGCCAAGGACTGGCAGCGCGACCCGAAGCAGCTGGGCAAGCTCGGCTTCTGACCCGCGTCATGCGAATGGCACACCGATGAGGGAATCTGCCCTCGCCGGTGTGCCATTCGGCGTTTCTAGGACTGCGGCCACCACGGCGTCGGGCGGGCCTTGTGCCACTGGAGTTCCGATTCCAGCTGGGCCGCAACCGAAACCAGCAGCTCCTCGGAGTTGGCGGGACCCATCAGCTGGGAGCCGACCGGGAGCCCGTCGGCGGTGAAACCGGAGGGGATGTTCACCGCGGGCCAGCCCAGCACGTTCCACGGCCAGGTGTAGGGGCAGGCGGCGGTGATGAGTTCGTCGGTGGCCCAGGCGCCGATGCCGTCGATCTCGCGGACGCCCGGGGGCGGGGTGGCGGTGGTGGGGGCCAGCACCAGGTCGAAGTCGTCGAAGATGCGGCCGGTCTGCTTGCGCAGCAATGGTTCCGCCGCGCGGGCGGCGAACAGCAGCGGGGACAGCAGGCGGCCGACGGTGGCGTTGTGGTGGGTGCGCGGGTCGACCTGCGCACCGGGCAGCCGGTCGAGGGCCTCGCGGATGCCGACCATGGACCGCGGCAGGAAGGTCGCGCCCATCAGCACGCCGTAGTGCACGTCGGCGACGGTGACCTGGTGGCCGAGGCGGCGCAGGGTCGCGGCGGTGGCGTGCACCCGCGCCTCGACCTCGCGATCGAGTGCGGTCTTGGTGGCGGTGAACGGGATGCGCAGCGACAGCGCGATGCGCAGGCGGCCCGGATCCCGGCCGACCGCGTCGGAGGCGCGCAGCGCGGGCGGGGTGTGCAGGTCGCCGGAATGCGGTCCGGCGGCGGCGTCGAGCAGTAGCGCGGCGTCGGCGACGGTGCGGGCGAGCGGGCCGTTCACGGTGAGCCCGTAGAAGGCTTCGGGCAGCGGCCAGGTCGAGATGCGGCCGCGCTGGGGCTTGATGCCGACCAGGTTGTTCCAGGCGGCGGGAATGCGGACCGAGCCCGCGCCGTCGGAACCCAGTGCGGCGGGCACCAATCCGGCCGCGACGGCCGCCGCGGAACCGCCCGACGAACCGCCGGGGGTGTGGCCCGCGCTCCACGGATTCGTGGTGTGCCCGAAGGCGTCTCCGCTGGTGAACGGCAGTTGGCCGAGCTCACAGGTATTGGTCTTGCCGATGATCACCGCGCCCGCCGCGCGCAATCGGCGCACCGCTTCGGCGTCCTGGGTCGCGGCCGGGAAGTCGCCGCCGCAGCCGAAAGCCGTTGGCGTGCCGGTCAGATCGGTGTCGTCCTTGATGGCGAGCGGCACCCCGAGCAGCGGTTCCCGTTGTCCGGCGGCGAGTTTGCGGTCCGCCTCGGCGGCTTCGGCGAGGGCTTCGGCCCGGCGCACGATCCGGAAGGCGTTCAACGCCCCCTGGCTGGCCTCGATGCGATCGAGCGCCGCCGTGGTCGCCTCGACCGATGTCACCGTGCCCGCGGCCAGTGCCGCCGCGAGTTCCGTCAGGCCGAGTTCGCCGACCGCCGCCAAAGCCATGTGAATCCCGTCTCGTTTGTACTGGGGAGTAACATAGCGCGACTTTGGTCACACGTCCAACAGTTGGCGTTTGTGAAAGACCGCCATCGGCCCTACTGATCTCCGCGTCGCTCGTGCGCGGGCGTACCGCCGTCCGGCCCACCCCTCCGGGACCGGACGGCGGTACAGCTGTGAGGAACCCCGCCCGCCCGCGGGGTGATGCGCAGCGATCGGGGCGCGGACGGCACGGCCGCCCAGCGCGATCCGGCGGCGGGAGTCTGGCGCGTCATGGAGTCCTCCGATGGGTGCGTCCGAATGCTCTGCCTTGCGGGTTTCAGCCTGGTCTCAGTCGCCAATCGCGGGCCAACGAACTTCTAACCGCGCCCCGCCGCGATACACGCCGCGACTCGTCACCGCCCGGTCGGTCCCGCGTGCGAGACTGTTGCGGTGCGGTTGTATCGGGATCATGCGGTGGTGTTGCGCCAGCACAAGCTGGGCGAGGCGGACCGTATCGTCACGCTCCTGACCCGCCAGCACGGTCTGGTGCGCGCGGTAGCCCGGGGTGTGCGGCGCACGCGCTCCAAGTTCGGCGCCCGCCTGGAACCGTTCGCCTACGTCGACATCCAGCTCCATCCCGGCCGCAATCTCGACACCGTCACCCAGGTGCACACGGTCGAGACCTTCGCCGCCGACATCGTCGCCGACTACGGCCGCTACACCACCGCCTGCGCGGTCCTCGAAACCGCCGAGCGCCTCGCGGGCGAGGAGGGCGCACCCGCAGCCCGTCTGCACACCCTCACCGCGGGCGCCCTGCGCGCCATCGCCCTGGGCCACCGCCCGCACGAACTGATCCTCGACGCGTTCCTGTTGCGCGCCATGGGTTTCGCGGGCTGGGCCCCCGCCCTCGACGACTGCGCCCGCTGCGCCACCCCCGGCCCGCACCGCGCCTTCCACGTCGCCGCCGGCGGCGCGGTCTGCGTGCACTGCCGTCCGCCCGGCGCGGCCACCCCGATGCTCGGCGTCCTCGACCACATGAGCGCCCTCAACCGCGGTGACTGGTCCGGCGTCGACGCCGTCTCCGACGCCATGCGCCGCCAGGCCAGCGGCCTCATCGCCGCCCACCTGCAATGGCACCTCGAACGCCAGCTCCGCACCCTCCCGCTCATCGAACGCACCCGCCCCCACGACGCCGTCGCCCGCACCGAAGCCGCCATCGGCTGACCGGTCGGACACCCGCCGGTCCGGTGTCGGAATTCGGAGAACGAGGGTCGGCGGTGTGGAGGTCCGGTGTGAATCCAGTGGGCGGCGTCCAGCGCTGTGGCGCGTCGGGCAGGATGGGGGCGTGATCGGGAACCGGAAGTCATCGACTGAGCAGCGTGTTGTGCGGCCGCCGTCGCCGCATCCGTCGGGGGCGAAGCCGCCGGCGATTCCGGCGGAGTTCGTGCCCAGGCATGTGGCGCTGGTGATGGACGGGAACGGGCGGTGGGCGCAGGAGCGCGGGCTGCCGCGCACCGCGGGACACGAGCGCGGCGAGGCGGTGCTCATGGACACCGTCGAGGGCTGCATCGAGATGGGCGTGAAGTGGCTGTCGGCGTACGCGTTCTCCACCGAGAACTGGCGGCGCAGCCCGGACGAGGTCCGGTTCCTGATGGGGTTCAACCGTGACGTGATCCGTCGCCGTCGCGACGAGATGCACGAGTTGGGTGTGCGGGTGCGGTGGGCCGGGCGGCGACCGCGCCTGTGGCGCAGCGTGATCAAGGAATTGGAAGTCGCGCAGGAGCTCACCAAGGACAATACGGTGATGACTCTGACCATGTGCGTCAACTACGGCGGCCGCGCCGAGATCGCCGACGCCGCACGGGAAATCGCGCGCCGGGTGGCCGCGGGGGAGCTGGATCCAGAGAAGGTCACCGAGGCCACCGTCGCCCAGTACCTGGACGAGCCCGATATGCCGGACGTGGACCTGTTCCTGCGCCCGTCGGGTGAGCTGCGCAGCTCCAACTTTCTGATCTGGCAGGCCGCGTACGCCGAATTCGTGTTCCAGGAAACGCTTTTCCCCGATTTCGATCGCCGCAATCTCTGGGACGCCTGCCTGGAGTACGCCAAGCGTGACCGCCGTTTCGGAGGTGTGAAGTGACCGATCAGCTCACTCCCGCGGAGGTATTGCAGGACCGCGCCCGCGCGCTGCTGCTGCGCTACGGCGTGGAGGTGCGCGAGGAGGAGGGCGCCCTCGGTTTCGAATACGAGGGCGCGCTGTGCTCGCTGCGCGGGGTGAACCTGTCGCCGGGCCTGGATGTGCTGGCGCTCATGTGCATTCTGGCCTGGGACCGCCCGGTGAAGCCGCAGCTGCACAAGCGGGTCGCCGAGCGCAATGCCGCGCTCCAGTTCGGCACGCTGACCGTGGTGTCGCGCGACAAGCTGGCGGATGTGATCCTGCGCTACACCTTCCCGGCCGCCGGGCTGGAGGACGAGCCGCTGGCCACCCTGCTGCTGTTGACGCTCTCCGGTGCGGGCCGCGCCCGCCAGGGCCTGCTGCCCTGACGGGGTCGCCGCCCGGGATCGGTTCAGGCCCGGGCGGTTTCGGGTTCTCCGGCGGCGTCGCGATAGCCGGGCAGGATCTCGGTGATGCCGCGCGCGAAGGTGTCGGGATCGGCGTCGCCGAGAATGAGATGCTGCAGGATGATCCCGGGCAGCAGCCCGAGGAAGATCTTGGCGATGGCGTCGGTGTCGGCGTCCGGGGGGAACCAGCCCGCGTCGCGCATGCGATTGGCGTAGTCGAACCACAGGCGGCGGAAGCCGAGGATATTGGTGCGCACGTAATCGGCGATATTGGCGTCGGTGAGGGCCAGCGCCCAGGCCTGGGGGATGACCCGCACGGGCCCGCCGGGGGCGCTGAGCTTGACGATGTCCTCGCTCATCAGCCGGACCAGGGCGGGCGGCGTGGGTAGCGGGTCGCTGTAGACGGCTTCGGAGAGGGTGGCGCGCAGGTCGACGGTGGCTTCGGTGGCGAGGGCCTCGATGATGTCGTTCTTGGATTTGAAGTAGCGGTAGACCGCTCCGGCGGAGAGCCCGGATTCGGCGAAGACGTCCTGCATGGTGGTGGCGTGCAGGCCTTTGCGGGCGAAGCAGGTCTGTGCGGCGTCGAGTATCTGTTGTCTGCGGCGTTCCAGGTGTGCATCGCTGACTCTGGGCATGCGCCCAAATTAAAACGAATATTCGTTCTCAACAAGCTGACAATGCCATGTCAGCCCTGTCCCATCCGTTGCGAATTTGTGTGGGCCAGTCGGGATTCCGGCTGGTCAGCCCTTCGCGGCGCAGCATTCGCGGCAGGTGCCGAAGATTTCCATGGTGTGGCTGATATCGGTGAATCCGTGCTCGGCGGCGATCGAGTCGGCCCACGCTTCCACGGTGGGGCCCTCCACCTCGACGGTGCTGCCGCAGCGGCGGCAGACCAGGTGATGGTGGTGCCCGCTCGAGCACTGCCGGTACACCGATTCGCCGGTGTCGGTGCGCAGCACGTCGACCATTCCGGCGTCGGCCAGCGATTGCAGGGTCCGGTAGACCGTGGTCAGGCCGATGCCCTCACCGCGTTTGCGGAGTTCGTCGTGCAGTTCCTGCGCGGAACGGAATTCGTCGATGTCGGCCAGCAGAGCGGCGATGGCGCTGCGCTGGCGGGTGCTGCGAACCCCGACCGTCTTCTCGGTTGTTCCCACGGGTCACCCTTCCTCGGCGTGCGCGACCGCGTCGATGACGATGTGCGCGAGATGCTCGTCGACCAGTTCGTAGATGACCTCGCGCCCGGTGCGCTCACCGCGCACCACCCCCGCGGATTTCAGGATCCGCAGGTGTTGACTGATCAGCGGCTGGGTCACTCCGAGGGTATCGACGAGCTCGTGCACGCAGCGCGGCGACTCCCGCAGCTGCAGCACGATGGCTATGCGCACCGGCGCCGCGAGGGCGCGCAACAGTTCCCCGGCGGAGTCGAGAATGGTGCGAGACGGCACCACCGGCGGCTGCGGCGACCGGTACGGATACTCGTCGTGGGGGATCGCGGCCGGAGCCTCGGTCGCGACGTGCGAGCGCCGCAGAGGCGCACCGCTGTCCGTGGTCATCGAACCAACTCCTTATTGGAAACCGATGCCATTCTTATATGCACGGGTACGCATGTCAAACATGAAGTCGGCGCGTCGCCTCAGCAGTTGCCATCCTGGGGCATAGGCATGGACCGATCGAAGTAGTACTCGGGCCGATGCTTGTCCGGCGTGCCGCCGAAGGACGGCGGATTGCCGTAGTTGGGGGCCAGGAAGCCCTTCTTCCCCAGGAAGCAGTTGACCGGATACGCGAAGCCCTGGACGTCGCCGATCCACATGCCCTGCGATCCGCCGTCGTAGGTCGGGTCCTCGACCCAGTCGTACTCGACCACCCGCCGCACCATCGCGACGATGTCCAACGCCCCGTACCCGGTGCGGTCCGGCGGCGTGAACGCGTACGCCACCGAGTAATCGGTGCGAATCGCCAACTCGCCCTTGCCGTTCAGCCCCACCGTCATGGACCCTTCGACCCGCGGCGAGACCGGCAGCAGCCGATACCCGGGCGCCAGCTTCTCGGTCAGCCACCAGGTGTCCGCCGCGTTCCCGGACTTCAGCTTCGGCCGGATGTCCTCGACCTGGTGGGTGGCCAGCAGGGCCAGCACCGGTTCGGCGTCCTGGGTTTCGAGCACGTGCTGATCCAGCCGGGCGGTGACGATCAGCTGTTTGACGCGATCGGTGGCCGCGGTCACGGTCGCGGCCGAGTAGCGCCCGACCGGCGCGGCGGCGGGCGGCTGGATTCCGGCCGCGCCTTCGGACCAGGTGGCGGTCGGGGTGTTGGCGAACGGGTGGGCCAGATCCACGGGCGCGGTCGTGGCGATCGTCGAACTCGCGTCGTCCGCCGGGCGGGCCTGGAGACGATTGAGCAGAACGGCGCTGCCGAGCAGCGTCACCGCCGCGATCGCGAGCGCCACCGTGTACTTGCTCCCGTACGTTGCCATGGCCCCACCTCTGTGCTGTTGTGGATCGCGCACCCCCGCGCGACCGGTGTCCTCGTTCCAATATGGCCGGTTGTGATCAGGGCTGCATCCCCTGCTTGTGGGGGCAGTGGGTGCAAAGTGGGTTGCTCGCGGCAGATAGTCTGGACCTAATCCTTTGCAATCTTCCGGACACGGATGGAGAACTGTTCAGTGGCACCCAAGTCGAAGGTGGACACCGTCGCCAATCTCGCCAAGCGTCGGGGTCTCGTGTACCCGAGCGGTGAGATCTACGGCGGAACGAGGTCGGCCTGGGATTACGGTCCGCTGGGCGTGGAGCTCAAGGAGAACATCAAGCGGCAGTGGTGGCGGTCCATGGTGACCAGCCGCGACGACGTGGTCGGTCTGGACTCCTCGATCATCCTGCCGCGTCAGGTGTGGGTGGCCTCGGGTCACGTCGCGGTGTTCAACGACCCGCTGGTGGAATGCCTCAACTGCCACAAGCGGCACCGGCAGGACCACCTGCAGGAGGCGTACGCCGAGAAGAACAAGCTCGACGACCCGGACTCGGTGTCCATGGAGCTCATCGTGTGCCCGGACTGCGGCACCGTGGGCAAGTGGACCGAGCCCAAGGACTTCAACATGATGCTGAAGACCTACCTGGGCCCGGTCGAGTCCGAAGAGGGCATGCACTACCTGCGCCCGGAGACCGCGCAGGGCATCTTCGTCAACTACGACAATGTCGCCACCACCGCGCGCAAGAAGCCGCCGTTCGGCATCGCGCAGATCGGCAAGTCGTTCCGCAACGAGATCACCCCGGGCAACTTCATCTTCCGCACCCGCGAGTTCGAGCAGATGGAGATGGAGTTCTTCGTCAAGCCGGGCGAGGACGAGCAGTGGCACCAGTACTGGATCGACACCCGCATGGCCTGGTACACCGACCTCGGTATCGACCCGGAGAACCTGCGGCTGTACGAGCACCCGAAGGAGAAGCTGTCCCACTACTCCACCCGCACGGTGGACATCGAGTACCGCTTCCGCTTCGCCGGCAGCGAGTGGGGCGAGCTCGAGGGTGTCGCCAACCGCACCGACTTCGACCTGAAGACGCACTCGGAGCACTCGGGCAAGGAGCTGGTCTACTTCGACCAGCAGACCGGTGAGCGGTACACCCCGTTCGTCATCGAGCCCGCGGCCGGTCTGACCCGTTCGCTGATGGCGTTCCTGGTCGACGCGTACCACGTGGAGCAGGTGCCGACCGCCAAGGGCGGCGTGGAGGATCGCACCACGCTGCGCCTCGATCCGCGGCTCGCTCCTGTCAAGGCGGCCGTACTGCCGTTGTCGCGCAACGCGGATCTGTCGCCGAAGGCCAAGGACCTGGCCGCGCAGCTGCGCCGGAACTGGAACGTGGACTTCGACGACGCCGGCGCCATCGGCCGCCGCTACCGTCGTCAGGACGAGATCGGCACCCCGTTCTGCATCACGGTCGACTTCGACACGCTCGAGGATCACGCCGTCACCGTGCGTGAACGCGACTCGATGGCCCAGGAGCGGGTGGCCCTGGATCAGGTGGAGGGCTACCTGGCCGCGCGCCTCATCGGCGCCTGATCCCACTTGCCAGAAAAAAACGGGCAAAAACGGACCCGTGTTTTGTATAATTACCCACGGTTGTAAATAGGAGTGTGATAGAGAAATTTGGTAAACC